>JAAYJY010000244.1 GCA_012522705.1 Syntrophomonadaceae bacterium
CCTTTTTATGGTCTGGGGGCTCCAATTATTCCTTGTCGCCACAATCACAGCGCTTGATTATCTCCTCGATGGCGCCTATCATCTTGCTTTCCATTAGAAACGGACTGCCTTGTCGGGCTTCCCGAGGCAGCTATAGCCTCTCAATGCTGGCTATTTGTTGGCTGTTGATCACACATACGGCAAAGTCACCCTCAAATCTTTTTACTACTGCGTACATTAAATTCACCCCCTCCGGTTAGATTTGTTATGGGCCCTTCTCTCCCTGCTTGCTGCGGCCAGCCCCATCAACCATTATTGAAACGCACAAAAAAAGCTCAGCCGGAAATGCTGAGCCTGAACATCTAACCGCAACATAAGAAATCCCATGATTCTTACGCCACGTGCACCGCTAAGCATCTCCTTTTCACAATGGAAGGCCCGATCGTTTCCGAATGAACCCTGACGGCCTGAAGTCCCTAGACTGCTCCTTAGGACCTAAGGCTCGGAGAAGCGACATTTTTATATTGTCGGTTGACCCAAACTTTTTTCTAATATTCAACGTCAAAAATATAATTCCTGCAAGGTACCTATATTTTTTGGTGTTGGCAGTAACCGGCAGATATTTCGCCTCACTTATTTATATGTATTGTTGCAACTACTGTGATTGGAATGTTAGAATCAGTTTACTAGATTCTGTTATCATCTTCATCTTTGATCTCCGAGTCTCACTACCTAAAGCGCGGGCTATGGTTATGAGGCCAAAGGGTGCAGCGGGAAACGGTTGCGCCTCCCATTGTGGAAAGGAGTAAGCTGAAGGCTCTCGTTTCGATGGCGATGGCCTTTGTATGCCAAACCTTTCCCCGGTTTGGCTTTTTGGTTTCTGCAACCCGGCCCTGGGCAGACAAGGGGAGAAAAAACGGAGTGTACAGTGCTTCTAGTATCCAATCCCTTTTTTTCTCAGCCCTTTGCGTTCCTCCGCAAAGGGTCTTTTTTGTCTGCCGCTGGACTTAATTTCCATAGCCGGCTTGAGCAGGGATGAGTTCAGGCTTATCTCCCCCCTGACTTCCACTTGATGAGCACTCATTCTTTTGGTGCACGCTATCCACAATCTGACCCATTTCCAGTTTCATGATCACATCGCCCAAATAAGCGGCATCTTCCTGGTCATGGGTGACCATCACGAATGGAATTGGCCATTCTTCATGAATGCGTTTCACTTCACTCCTCAGGCTCACTTTATTATCGTAGTCCAGGGCACTGAATGGTTCATCCAGCAGCAGCAACTGGGGATTGACGACCAGGGCCCGAGCCAGAGCCACGCGTTGCTTTTCACCCCCCGACAACTGACCCGGATAGCGATCGACCAGATGCTGGATGCCAAATGATTTCAGCAACTGTTTGGGATCCTGATGATAGATAGAGTGACCCGAGCTATTGCCGCGGATTCCATAGCGAACATTTTGCAGGACCGTCTTATGCGGAAAAAGAGCGTAATCCTGAAACAGATAACCGATGTGGCGATGGCGGGTGGGGATATTGAGGCGGCCGGAAGAAGAGAACAACACCCGTTCATTGAGGGTGATCCTCCCCTGGTCGGGGTTCAGTAATCCGGCCAGAACATTAAGGGTGGTGGTCTTGCCGCAGCCTGACGGCCCCCACAGTACAATTATCTGGTTGTCGATATTCAATTCCAGGTTCAGGTCGAAATGCCACAGTGATTTCTGGATTTGAGCCTTAAGCATATTTATGGATTCCACCTGTCTTAATTATTTTTACGCCAGCGATTAGCGCACCAGATAACTGCAAAACTGAACAGAGTGATGATAAGCACCAGGGTTCGGGCGGTAACGTCATAGCCCCGGTCAACTGCGTAATAAATAGCTACCGGGATGGTTTGGGTTTGGCCGGGGATATTGCCCGCTACCATCAGGGTTGCTCCGAATTCCCCCAGAGCTCGGGCAAAAGCCAGCACCAATCCGGCGGTGACCCCAGGTAAAGCCAAGGGAAGAGTGACGGTGAAGAAAACCCGCAGTTCGGCGGCTCCCAGGGTGCGGGCAGCCTTTTCATAATTGACATCGACGCTGTTGAAAGCGGCTTTGGCAGTCTGATAGAACAAGGGAAATGCTACCACCGCGGCAGCCATGATTATCGCATACCAGGTAAATATCAAATTGATGCCGAGGGTATCCAGATATCTGCCGATCAGCCCGTTTTTACCGATAAGCACCAGCAGTCCGTAACCGATCACCGAGGGTGGCAGAACCAGGGGCAAAGTGATGAGGGCCTCCAGCACATCTTTGCCATAGAATTCATTCCGCGCCATGAAGCGGGATAAAGGAAGGCCCAGAGCAGCCACCATGATCACTACCAGGATGGCTACTCTTAGGGACAGGATCACCGGGAACCAGTCTTCTATGTGCAAGTTCATGGTGCCGCGCGCCTATTGAGCAGGCTTGGTAAACCCATATTTCTCAAACAGCTGGGTGGCTTCGGGGCCGGTCAGGAGATCTTCAAACTGTTGGGTTTCCTGCTGATGCTTGCTGCTGGCGACGATGGCCATGGGGTATATGATCGGTTTGCTAGAGTCGGCCGAGGCCGCTGCCACAATTTTCACCTTGTCACTGGTAGCCGCGTCGGTACGGTATACCAGCCCGGCCTCCACTTCGCCGGTCTCTACATAGTTGAGGACTGATCTCACGTCCTTGGCCTGGATAAACTTGGACTGCAGTTGATCCCACATACCCATAGTGGTCAGGGTATCCTTGGCATACTGACCGGCTGGAACCGATTCCGGAGTACCGATCGCGATCTTCTTAACTGCATCTTCTTTCAAACCGTCAAATGAAGCCAAGCTGCTGTCCTTTCCGGCCACCAGCACCAGTTCATTGCCGACCACGTTCTTACGGGTGGCAGCCACGATCAGCCCTTTTTCTTCCAGAGCATCCATCTGAGACTTACCCGCCGAGATAAACAGATCCACCGGTGCGCCCTTCTCGATCTGCTGCTGCAGGGTGCCAGAGGCGGCGAAGCTGTAGTCAATGGTCACGTTGGGCTGCTTGGTGCTGTAAACGGTCTGGATTTCCCCGGCGACATCGGTCAAACTGGCTGCTGCTGCTACGGTAAGGGTCACCGTCTGGGCTTGGTCAGTAGGAGCGGGCACAGGTGCAGGTTCGCTGCCGCATCCTACGCAGGCTAATGCTAAAATCATCAATCCAATCAGAAGCCATGGTTTTTTCTTCAAGGTAAGTTCCCCCTTATTATGTAATACCAATAGTCAAATACCTGTTTTTCTACAACCTCCCTTATGCTGGATTTGACCCAGGCCAAACATACGATGTTAAGCCGGGATACAGCTCAAACAGATATAAAATGATAGAAAGCACAAACAGACAAACGCCATGGGGCAACATAACACAACGTAAAACAACTCCAAATAATTATGCCATTATTCTAGGCTATGATAAAATTATGGTCAAGAAGATTTTGGAGGCGAACAGTTTGGAAAAGGCCAGGTCTCTGACCCCCGATGAGGTGGCTGCCATCCTCAACATCACCAAGCAGACAGTTTATGACATGATCAAGCGCAAGGAACTGCCGGCCTACCGCATCGGCCGCAAGCTGCGCATCGATCCTCGAGATGTGGATCTTTACCGAAGCCAAGGCAAGAACTTCCATTTGACTTCGTCCGGGTCGCGGGCCCCGGAAATTCTATCTGCCATGCCATCTGCAGCCGGTTTCGCAGTCGGACTGGCCACGGATAATATGGTTGTCTGCGGCCAGGACATTATTTTGGATTTGTTGGCCCGGCACCTGGAAAAGAAACTCCAACCGCTGCGAGTCTTTCGCTATCAGGTCGGCAGTTTTGATGGTCTGTCAGCCCTTTATCATGGACAGGCTGACATGGCGGCGATCCACCTTTGGGATGGGGACAGTGGTCAATACAATGTTCCCTATGTACGCCATCTGCTCCCCGGGGTACCAGTCGTGATCGTTCACCTGGCTCGGCGTATGCAGGGCTTTTACGTTCGCAAAGGCAATCCCAAACAGATCAAGGGCTGGAGTGATTTGAAGCGTACCGATCTCACTATTATCAACCGGGAAAAGGGTTCCGGCACCCGGGTGCTGTTGGATGAACGGCTAAGACTGCTGGAGGCCAATCGCAGCCTGCTTCCCGGTTACCACCGGGAGGAATACTCCCACCTGGCAGTGGCCAGCGCGGTGGCCAGGGGGGAGGCGGACCTGGCTTTGGGCAATGAGAAAGGGTCCACGCAGGTGCGGGGAATTGAGTTCATTCCCCTGCAACAGGAACGTTATGAACTGGTAATCGCCAAGGCTGAACGGGAGGAATTGAGATACCAAGTCATTTTGGGGATACTCCAATCCGATTCTTTCAAATCAGTGCTGCTGGGTTTGGGAGATTACGATATGAGTGAAACGGGGCAGATCATCGCCGAACTATAAAGAATGCCAATCAAAGGGGCTATGTTTCGAAACATAGCCCCTTTTCGGTGATCTGGTGATGTGGCTCTCCCTGTCCCCACCAACGATTCGTTATTCTTCCGGTCTTACCCCGGCTTTGGTCCTGAATCGAATAGTGACGGTTTCGCCCAAGGTATTGCCATTGTTGCCGGTCAAACCGGGCTGTATGACCAGCCGGTAATCGGTCGATGGCCTGAGGCTATTAACGGGCCGAACATAGATATTATGGCGATCGTCGAATACAGTTGAACGAGTGACATTGATGGCGATACTGTTGCTGTTGCGGAAAAGCCGGATCTGGTTGCGGTTGTTGGCCCATACCGTATCATCTACAACGTTAAGGGTGAAAGTGAGAACGATCCGGGGATTAAGGGATACCCCGGTTGCCCCGTTTCTCGGGGTGGAGCTTACAAAATTCAACGGATTATCTCCAGCAGGCAAATGATTCAACTCCTTTCATGTGAAAATACTGGGAATCAGGTACACTACTTCACAATATGCAAGATGATGGTAAGTGGTTACATGCCCAGCCGAAGCTGCTAATCCCATGCCATAGCTGATATTCGTTTACACATGAGGAGGGAAGAAGGAGTTCCGATGGCAAGCTGTCTAGTGGATACTCCAGTCCGGTTTTTTAAATCAGAACTGCAGGACTTGGTGATATTACGATGTGAGTGAAACAGGGCTTTTGTCGTCTCGGAAGCAGGGGGACAGCCTTTTCGCTTCCCTCATTCCTTTGGAGGCAAACAAGAGGAAGCAGCGGGATGGTCCGAGACCAGTGAAATTCAAAAAGTTACCCTAAGATAGGCACAATATACTGGCGGACGTCAAGCGACAGCGTGGGAGCAAGGATTATTTATGCATACCTTATATCGGCGCAATGATTTTTTCCGTGGCCAAGTGATGGATCCCGGGGGTTCTAGCAGATCCGGGGCAGATGCTCACCTTCCAGCATGGCCAGGATGCGCTGCGCCCCTAATTCGGTCTGCAGCAATACCATTTGCCGCGGTTCCAGGCGAACTTCGCCAATGATGGCAGAGCCGCTTGCTTCGGAGAGCTGGCGCAGATCCCTGATAATCTCCGCGGCCTGTCGGGGAGCGGTGATCACTACCATCTTGCCCTCATTGGCCATATACAACGGATCCAGGCCCATCATGTCGCAGGCTCCCTGGACCACTGGCGAAACCGGGATTTTGCCCCCCTCCACCAAAATACCATGGCCGGATTGCCGGGCCAGTTCGTTCAATACCGTGGCCAGTCCACCCCGGGTGGGGTCACGCATGCATTTGACCTCGCCGCCGTATTTCTCCAAGACCCGGCCGATGACCCCCAGCGGAGCACAATCGCTCAAAGCCGGGGTGGCAAACCGTAATCCTTCCCGCTGGGCCAGGACGGCCAGGCCATGATCCCCTACCGGACCGGTAACCATCACTACGTCCCCATCTTTAATACGGCTGGGCCGGTAGTCTATCCCGGATGGGATCACTCCGATCCCGGTGGTGTTTATGAATATCCCGTCAGCGCTGCCTCTTTCCACCACTTTGGTATCGCCGGTAACCAGGCATATTCGGGCCTTGCGGGCAGTGCGGGCCATGGAATCAACTATCTTGTGCAGGTCGGATAGGGGCAAACCCTCTTCGATAATCATGGCCGTGGATAAAAACAACGGTTTGGCTCCGCAGGCCACCAGGTCGTTGACAGTGCCGCAGATGGAGAGTTTGCCGATGGCGCCCCCAGGGAAAAACAGCGGGGTAATCACAAAAGAGTCGGTAGTCATGGCCACCCGCCCCGGGGGCAGATCCAGCAGGGCCCCATCCAGCATGGCGGACAGATAGGGATTGTTCCACGCCTTCTTAAACACATCATCAATAAGCTGCTGACTCATCGATCCACCACTGCCGTGAGCCATCAAAATCCGGTCTGTTTTCATTTACAATCTCCCTTTATCCGGTGTATAGCGATAGTAGGCTGCGCAGGCGCCCTCCTGGGAAACCATGCAGGGCCCGATCGGCTGCAATGGGGTACAACCCTTGCCAAACAAGGCGCACTCACGGGGGGTAATGCGTCCCCGCAGTACCTCGCCACAGGCGCAGCCTTTTATGGGAACGTCCTCAATATCCGGGACCTCGAACTTGAGGCGGGCATCATAATCCTGGTAAACCGATCTTATCTTAAGTCCGCTCTGGGGAATAAGCCCCAGTCCGCGCCAGCGGCAATCAGCCGGCTCGAATACATCCTGCAAAGTCTGCTGGGCTACCTTGTTTCCTTCCGGCTTGACTACCCGGCGATACTGTATTTCTGCCTGGGCCCGGTCCCGGTGCAGCTGCCGGAGTAACATGACGATGCCCTCCAGGATATCCCTGGTTTCAAAACCGGTCACCACCATGGGTTTGTGAGCTTTGTCCGCCAAGTGCCGGTACGGTTCAACCCCGGTGACCGCCACCACGTGGCCGGGACAGATCAAGCCATCCACCTGGATGTCCGGATCGCCGAATATAACCTCCAGAGCCGGCGGTACCACCTTGTGCAGGGACAACACCGAGAAATTGGCCAGTCTCATCTCCGCCGCCTGCTGGATGGTTGCCCCAACAGGGGGAGCGGTGGTCTCAAATCCTATCCCCAGGAAGACGACTTGCCGATCCGGCATTTGCCCGGCAGCAGCCAAGGCGTCCAGCGGTGAATAGACCACCCGGATGTCGGACCCGCGGCTTCTCTCCTCCTGTAAACTGCTATTGGTGCCCGGCACCCGCATCATATCCCCAAAGGTCAACAAGGTTATGGCAGGGTCCTGCACCATTGCGACCACGGCATCGATATCCCCCTGGGCGGTCACACATACCGGACACCCGGGGCCGGACAACAGTTTAAGGTTGGGCGGGACCAAATCACGGATGCCGCTCCTGGCGATGGCCATGGTATGGGTGCCGCACACCTCCATCAAGGCGTACGGGCTGCTTTCACCCTTGATTTCCGTCAATAATCTCTGCAGGTAAACCTGGTCATCTGTCATACCAGCCCATTTCCTCCATGTAAGATATGGTTTCCGCGGCAATATCGGCATCAATGATTTCCATGGCGAAACCAGCATGGATCAGGACATACTCGCCCGGCTGGGCCTCGGGAGTGAGCCTGAGACTGATATCCATTTGATTGCCGTTGACGTCGACGGTGCCCACATAATTGTCGGCAACTTTTATGATCTTTCCCGGAACTCCCAAACACATCAGACCTGCACCTCACTTGCTATAATCGCTTGTCCCAGCGCAATACCCCCGTCACCAGGAGGTACCAGCTGGTGTTGATAAACTTCAAAATCCCGTGCCCGTAATTTCCGGATCAATTCCATCAGTATGACCTGGTTGTGAAAGACCCCGCCGCTCAGGAC
>JAAYJY010000245.1 GCA_012522705.1 Syntrophomonadaceae bacterium
CTCCCGAGGGATCTTCACACCTCGTTGTAACAGGTAAACGGTGACTGCGCTGCAATACATCAGGGTGAAAAGGCCTACCCCCCACCCCTGCCACCCGCCGGCCAGCACCCAGCGGACGAAGAAAAAGCCCAGGATGAAAGCCGCCAGGGCCAGGACGGCATCGATGCGGTCAGGCTGGAAAGGCCCCTTGCTACGCCCCGGCAGGAAGGCCTCATCATAAACCGGTGCTGCATCCCTTGGTTGTCCTGCTGGGTGGCTGTCCACCCACCCAGACCCGGGAATCTCATTGTCAGTCGCTGCTCCCGGTCCGCTTTCACCGACAGCCGGAGCCGATGGGATTGCCAAGATATCTGCGTCGCTGTGGACACCTGATCCATTTTTGCCGTCGGCGGACCCCGCTGGGTCGTGGTGCTCAAGCTGATTTATATCTGCATCCTTATCGCTCATGTCTGTAACCTCCCTGCTCCTATTCCTCTTCCCCGCGATACTCCAATATGTCACCCGGCTGGCAGTCGAGGGCTTTGCAGATCGCTTCCATGGTTGTGAAGCGGATCGCCTTGGCTTTGCCGGTTTTCAGGATGGAGAGATTGGCCGGGCTGATATCGATCTTCTCAGCCAGCTCGCCCGAGGACATTTTCCGTTTGGCCATCATCACGTCCAGGTTCACTACGATTGGCATGCCGCACTCCCTCCTTCTATATGGTGTGGTCGATCTCGTCCTTCATGCTGGCCGCCTGGGCGACCAGGTTCTTTACCACCCGCACGATCAGACCCATGAAAGCCGCTGACACAAACACGATCAGCCAGGGGGAATAGTACCATGCCGAGACCAGAGCCAACCCCGCCCCGGCGAAACAACACCAGGAGATCCGGCGCAGCCGTTCTACATTGGCCAGGGTAAAGATCTGCCCCGCCTTTATCCCGCCTAACAGCAGCCACAGATTAAAGAGCAGATAGCCGGCCGGCAGGGCGCCGGTGTAAATGGTAACCATGAATAAAGGCTGGCTGCCCTCCAGCGGCGCCCGCGAAATACTGATAAACCAGCTGGTCAGCCATGGAGCGGTCGCCACTACCGCGATCAGCAGGGCCATAAAAGCCAGCGTGCAAATTCTGGTCAGCCCCACCGATTTCTCCTCATTCCACATAGAAATCATCCTCTCTTGCTTCTGGCGATTGCCATCATGTTGTTTGCAGTATAGCAGAGCAATTATCGCTGCGCAATAAAATATTATCGTTAATCGATAAATAATATTCGATATTGGATAAAAGTATGCATTACCCGGGAGAAAATCTGTGCCAGGCATGAATGCAAAAACGGGCTGTCCCGTTCTACGAGCCACCCAGGGAGGGAGACAACGACCGTGGCAATTCTTATAATCTCTAATCAAGATTTGTCTTGCCAAGCATAACTTGGCATGTTATAATAATTTCCAGCGTAAATCCGCTGGGGGGGCGTACCAAAGTGTTGCCCGACCAGCCTAACGGGATTTGAGCTGAAAGCCAGTGGGCGTACCGAAGTGTTGCCTGATGGCGAGCTATTAACAGGGTTCGGGGTGGTGGGACCTGTTATAGTGACAATTAACTCCCTCCGTGGTAATACACGGGGGGATTTTTATTTTGCCGACAGATGGGATCCAAAAACGGATCGGTGAATGAAATGCCGGTCACATTTTCGAGGGCGGCACCCGATCCAATTCAGCCTGGAGTCCTTCGTCATGGAGGAAGTCCTGAATATAGCAGTACCCGATGGCGGTCGGTCGATTGATGCAATATAGATCACGGTCTGCCAGTCCAGCGCTCCGCCGGGCTTGCCCCATTGCCTTAGCAAGCCGGATTGCCAGATAGGTTCGGACCATCGGGTCTTGGGGGATGCAGGAGAATAAGCCCCGCAAGGTTATGAATTTACTGACCCATGGTGAAGGGTTTTAAGACAGGCTGTAGAAAACCTAAACAAAGACTCCAAATAATACTGCGGGAGGAAGACAATATGAAAAAATGGCTCGTAAGCGGTACGACCCTGGCAATAATGTGCCTGACACTATGGTTGGGAGCAGGCCCTGCGCCGGCCCAAGCTGGAATTATCGTAGCTCCGCCCAGTAATTTGAATGCGGAAGTGACCCCGACCAAATGGATCAACCTGGAGTGGCAGAATAATGCCACCAACCACACCAGCTTTACGATTCAAGCCCTCAAGATAGATGAATTTGATGATGTGGTGGGCAATTGGGGGGACCACTCTTGGATAGTTGGATCGACAGTCACCCGCCATTCCCTGGATGCCACCGAGTTGGACTGGTTTGATGAGAAGAGTCACGGTATGCGGTTCAGGGTTGGGGCTAACCATCCCGACCAGGACCCAATCCACCCTTATTCCAACGAGATTACGGTGAGGCTCTACAATCTGAACCTGGTATATACCATTGATCACCCCAGTTATTCCCTGAATGGTGTCATATCCCATATGGATGCGGCTCCCATGATCATACAGGGGCGGACCATGCTGCCCATCCGCTACGTGTCGGACCCGTTAAATGCGGAAGCGGTCTGGAATGGCACCGAGAACAAGGTTACCGTCACCACGGCGGAGAAAACTATCGAGATGTGGCTCAACAACAATACCGCTCGGGTAAACGGGGTGCCGGTTAAGATCGACTCCAACAACCCCACCGTGGTACCGATCAGTATTCCCCCGGGGAGGACCATGCTGCCCTTGCGCTTCATTGCTGATAATCTCGACTGTCAGGTGATATGGGTGCCCGAGAAATCCCAAGTGGTTATACACGAAAATATCTGACGATAGTGACCGCAATAACTTGCCTCCAAAAACACGGGCTCGGTCGCCAAGTTATTCTGCAGACACCTAGGAGCATGACAGAGACTTTCTCAGTGGTCTCGACAGCCCGCGGATGACTGTGCTAAGGCAAAAATTACGATAATGCCATGATAATGCGCATACTAAATAAATAATGAATTATAGGGGAGGAAACAGGAATGCCACTGGTAACTTCAGCGGAAATGTTCAGGAAAGCCTATGGAAAATACGCGGTGGGCGCGTTTAACGTCAACAATATGGAGATTATCCAAGGGATTGTGGCTGCTGCCCGGGAAGAAAACGCCCCCCTTATCCTGCAGGTTTCGGCGGGAGCCAGGAAGTACGCCAGCCATATCTACCTGATGAAGCTGGTGGAGGCGGCGGTGGAAGACACCGGCCTGCCCATCTGCTTGCACTTGGATCACGGTGAGGATTTCGAGATCTGCATGGCTTGTGTGGATGGCGGCTTCACCTCGGTGATGATCGACGGATCCAAGTACCCATTCGAGGAGAACATCGCCCTGACCAGGCAGGTTGTCGAATATGCCCACGACCGCGGGGTGGTGGTGGAAGCCGAGCTGGGCCGGCTGGCCGGGGTGGAGGATGCAATTAACGTCAGCGCCGCCGACAGCAGCTATACCGACCCCGAGCAGGCGGCCGAATTTGTCCAGAGGACCGGTTGCGACTCTCTGGCGGTAGCCATTGGCACCAGCCATGGGGCCTATAAGTTCAAAGGCGAAGCCAATCTGGATTTTAAAAGATTGGAAACGATAACGTTTCTGCTGCCCGGTTATCCGCTGGTTCTGCACGGGGCGTCCACGGTCCTGCCGGAATTCGTGGCTAAATGCAACCATTATGGGGGAGAAATCAAGGACGCCATGGGGGTACCGGAAGAAATGCTGCGCCGGGCCGGCACCATGGGGGTCTGCAAGATTAATATCGACACCGACCTGCGCCTGGCTATGACCGCGTCGATTCGAGAGTATCTGGCACTGCACCCGGCCGACTTCGACCCGCGCCAGTATCTGCGCCCAGCCCGGGAAGCCATCAAGAACATGGTCCAGCATAAGATTAGGAACGTATTGAACTCCAGCAACCAGTTGTAGGCTCAGGCTAGGCTCAGAAGCGAATAGCGGCGTTACGTCACAAAGCCCGCTCCATCGACGTAATATTGGGTACGCCTCGGTCGCGGGCTTTATTCGTGCCTTGCTCTTCGCTCCTGAGCCGTCGCCTGGTTCGCAGCTCGGGCCTGTCCCCTGTCCATGCTGATGTAAGAGAAGAAGGTGTCAATAGAACCGTCCGAGACCACTGAAAAAGTGTCTTAATGTGTCATGCTGAGCGTTAGCGAAGCATCTTACAACTGTATAAAGACCAATTAGTGCAGTGTTTTTGATGAGATCCTTCGTCGCCTTCGGCTCCTCTGGATGACAAAACAGGTACTTTTTCAGTGGTCTCGAACCTTCTCCGTGACGCTAGAGCAGGTAGGGCAGGAAGAGGCGGGCCAGCCCCAGGAAAGCGAAGAAGCCAAAGACGTCGGTGGCGGTGGTGACGAAGATGGAGGACGCCACCGCCGGATCGATGTTCAGCTGGCGCAGAATCAAGGGGACCAGGTAGCCGAACAGACCGGCGATGATCAAATTTCCCACCATGGCCGCCACGATTATCAGGCCCAGATAAACATTGCCGTATTTGAGGTACAGGACCAGGCCGGCCACAACCCCCACCGACAGTCCATGGATCAGACCAAGGGCGATTTCCTTGATGACCAGATGCCAGCCGTTGTGTAAATTCACCTCACCCAGTGTTATACTGCGGATCACCACCGACAGGGTCTGAAAACCGGCGTTGCCGCCCAATCCGGCTACAATCGGCATAGCAACCGCCAGCGCCACCACCTGGGCTATCACATCTTCGAACAGCGCTACCGTGAAGGAGGCCAGCATGACTGCGGCCAGATTGACATAGAGCCACGGCAGGCGGCGCCGGATGGATTCCGGCAAGGTGCTGTGGATGGTTTCGTCCTTGCTCACCCCGGATACCATCAAGAAGTCTTCTGTGTACTCTTCCACGATTATGTCGATGATATCATCGACTGTAATTATGCCCAGGATGGCATGCCGGTGGTTGATCACCGGAATTGCCTTAAGGTCGTATTTGGAAACCAGCTGCGAGACCTCCTCCTGGTCGGTTTCCGGATAGACCGCGATCAGGTTTTTGTCGGTGATTTGATCGAGCTCGGCATCCCCGGCTGTGGTCAGGATATCACGCAGGTCGGCAGTGCCGATCAATTCATTGGAATCGTTCACTACAAACAGAACTTCGATGACTTCCGTCTTGGGCCCTATCATCTTGATCTTGTTCAAGGCTTCACTGATTTTAAGACTGTTGCGGAGGGCGATGTATTCGGTGGTCATATTACCGCCGGCCGTATCCGGTCCGTAACCCAGCAGTTTTTCGATAGTCTGGGAGTCACTGCTTCTCATCATGCGCAGCAGTTTTTTGCGCTGGTCCAGCGGCATTTCACCAACGATATCGGTTATATCGTCACTGGACATATACGTGAAGACAGATACTATCCGCTCCGCATCGATCAGATTGACGATGCGTTTTCTGAGTATGAGACTGCCTTCTTCCAGGACCGATGCCAGTTGTTCATTCCCAACCAGCCGGCAAAAGCCCTCCAGATCCTGATCATCCAGTGTCTGTAGGGCCAGCGCTATGTCGATGGCATAATGAGATTCAAAGAGAGCCCCGATCTCGTGGCTGTTCTGATTGCTTATGTATTGGAGCAGGTTCTCGCTGAGATTCTCCATGGGCACACCTCCTTAGGGGTGACCGATACCAAGCCGACCACCAGTATCGGCAACATTATCCGCCGCCTTTATTATTCTACTCTTTATCATTAAATCACACTATCACCAAGTATCCTCTCCCTGCGATATGCCCATCGACAGGCACTGTCCTGTGGTGACAGCACAACAAAATGATTGGTCGGGCCTGGAACAGATTGCCCTTCGGCTTCCGTTTTTTTCATGCGCCTATCGATTGTGTGGATACAATAAAAACGAGACAAGAGGACAAATGGCCTACTGAGCTTATTGTCGGACGCACCCAAATCACCTAAAATACCACCGGGACCGCCGGGGGAACATCTCCCCAGGTCATCCTGGTAGTTTAAGGCGATATGCAAAAGTCAGCTATGGTGACTACATCCCTTGGGGATAATCCGGCCTGGGGGAGGAGGGATGCCAGGGGAACCGCAGTTTTCTTGCTATGTCTGCTCAGCCCAGGCATCCGGGACGAAATAGATCTCCACTCGCCGGTTCATGGCCCGTCCCTCCGGGGTGGAGTTATCCGCGATGGGATATCGGTTCCCATAGGCTTTTACATCGAATCTGACGTTATCCGGGACACCTCTCGACCTGAAGAATTCCACCATGGCTTCAGCCCGCCGTTCGGACAACCATTGCCCGGTAGTCGGACCATCGTCATCGGTATAGGCGCTCATCTTCAAGAGACCGGGATTGTCCCTGATCAGCGCTGCCAATTCCTCCAGCGTAGGCAACTCGTCAGGCCTGATAGCATAACTGTCGGGGTCATAGTTGACCACTATATTGACCGGAGTCGGAACCTCCCTGGTCGGCGGCGGAGGTGGCGTCGGCGGCGGTGCCGGCGGCTCCGGGATGGGTTCGGTGACCGGGACCGGTGGTTGTTCCGGGGCTTTTACTGGAGTCTGGACTACCGGTATGGAATTGAGGCCGGGGAGGTCTTTCCCATAAAATGCATAAGCTCCCCCTGCTCCTCCCAGCAGGAGCAACACCAACAACAGCCACGCCGGAATCTTGGGGCGTTGGCGTTTGGGTGCTCTGGGAACGTCTTCTTCCAGCAGTTCAAATGTATCGTCCAGTTTGCTCACCCTGAGTACCCTCCTCTGAAGTAGTGCTTAAATCGGGTGCCCGTCGCCTGATGGGCAGTTCTGCGTCTGTCCTGCCGCAACCTGCGCCGCGGGTGTGGCGGCACCATGAAACCAGCCTGGGTTCCTTCCTCATATTATACATAAACTGATGACCCAAGCCCGAAAAAAATGTCGCTCGGCATGGCTGGAAAATCGTGGGGCAGGGTGTTTTCCGGGAAACGGTTATGGGATCAATGCCTAGACATAATAGGAACAATCGGCTGATTATCCTCTATTCTATCATGGCTGCAGGCGAGGGGGCGTTTTTTCTACTGGATTGTCTGGCAGGGCGCGATTATCAGCGGGATGAGCAGGCAAGCCATCCCGGTTACCGCTCAATTGTCGGGGGAGTCAGGGTTCCCAGGTTCCTGCCGGGCGCAGAAGAAACCCGGCCCAGCCGAACGAGTCGGGGTCCGTCAGTCTTCAGATGTGGAGGGAAGGCCGGGTAGTTTAGAAGCGGTTGAGATATTGGCGGATTTCCCAATCATGTACGCACTCGGCGTACTGGGCCCACTCCTTCTGCTTGTACAAAAGATAATTGTTAAAGACGTGTTCCCCAATGGTTTCGATTATCAGCGGATCCCGGACCATCTCATCGAGGGCCTCCGCTAGATGGCGGGGATAGCGTTCCGGCCCAGCCCCAGCGGCGCCGATGGTATCGGCAGCATAGCCATTGCCGTGCAGGGGTTTCGGGGGCATGATTTGGTTTTTGACACCATCCAGGCCGGCCCTGAGCATTAAGGCAAAAAGAAGGTAAGGATTGGCGGTCGGGTCCGGGCTGCGATACTCGATGCGGGTACTGTTGCCCCGGGCGGCCGGGACTCTAATCAGGGTGCTGCGGTTGTTGGTTGACCAGGCCACATTGGTAGGGGCTTCATAACCGGGCTTCAGACGTTTATAGCTGTTGACGATGGGATTGGCGATGGCCGCCAGGCCCCGGGCATGCTTGAGGAGTCCGCCGATGAATAACCGGGCTAGATCGCTCAACCCATCTGGAGCTTGCGGTTCATAAAACACATTTTGCCCATCTTTGAACAGAGACTGGTTGCAGTGCATGGCGCTGCCATTTTCGCCGCTCAGGGGTTTGGGCATAAAGGTGGCGTAAAGCCTTGACTGCCGGGCGATGTTTTTGACCACGTCCCGAAAGGTTATCCAGTTGTCAGCGGTCCGTAAGGCTTTGCCGTATTTAAAATCTATTTCATGCTGACCCGGGGCCACTTCGTGGTGGGACGACTCGATTTGGAACCCCATCTTTTTCAAGGTCAGAATGATACTGCGGCGGGCATCTTCGCCCAGATCTACCGGCGCCAGGTCGAAATAGCCGGCATGATCATGGATGTCGAAAAGAGGATAACCCTGGTCATCGGCATGGAACAGGAAAAACTCCCCTTCCGGGCCGATGTTGTATTCGAAGCCCATCTGCTCCGCTTCCCGCAGGGCTTTTTTCAGGATATGGCGCGGGCAGCCATCAAAAGGTGCGCCATCAGTGGAATAAACGTCGCAGATCATCCGGGCCACGCCCTCTTCTTTGGGCCTCCAGGGCATGACCGCATAGGTGTCGGGATCCGGGACAATACATTGATCCGACTCGTGTATGGAAGCGAAACCGTCAATTGAGGAACCGTCAAACATCAATTCGCCGCCGAAGGCCCGATCAAGTTCGCTGGACATAATGGAAGTGCTCTTCATGATTCCGAAAATATCTATGAATTGCAGTCTGATAAACTCGATCCCCTTGTCTTTAATGTCCTTAAATATATCTTCTTGGTTCATTCTTCACTCCTGTCACCCGCCGGCCATAAGGCCGGGGGCATTGCTGTTAATTCCGTAAATTGGTAGAAATGATGCTCTAATCCATTTCCCAATTATAGAACATACTTGGGGCATAATCCAGACCATGGCGCTTCCGGTCGGATGTCCTGAATGGGGTGGAAGAACACTTCCTAAAATGTATGCGGAGCCGGCTTCATGTCGGGACCGGGGTCCATATCTGCTGCTACCCCGCCACCGGAGCGATCAGGGGGAAGACATCGACATAGACGGTTACGGTTTCCGAGATGACCACCATCTTCACCACCAGGCGCATCTTCTGCTTGTCGACTTCGATTTCACGATTATCGACGATCTGGGGGATGAGCAGGTAATTGACCTCGGTTACCGTTTGGCCGTTCAAGCCCACCAGCCATTCCCGGAGGTGTTTATCCACCGATAACTCGATGGCGCTCCGGGTAAACTCATCCCAGTGGTCAGTATCTATAAAATTCACTTTGGTGTTGATCCGGCTGATGACCCGTTTCTTAGGGGTCTGCTGCAATTGCTGGACCTGGGCATCCATGGCTGCCAGATTGGCCTGCAGGGACAGATTTTCCATATGCAGGTCATCCAACTGGGCGCCGATCAGCACCGCAGTAGCGGCGGCACCAAGAAGTACACCGAGGAGGACAAGGGTTGCCGGGAAGATCAAACGTTTCATCGGCCCCGCCCGGAGATGATGAGGATAAGATAGTAACCAGCCTGGGTACCCAGCAGGGCACAAAATATATAGGCCAACTGTTTTACCAGAGGCCGCAATTCACCCTTGAAGAGCCCGGATTCGATGATTTCGAAGGTGGAGAAGGTTCCTCCGATGGCGGCTACTATCGCCCAGATCTTGATCTCCCGGGCCAGATGCAGCATGGTCCCGATGGGCGGCTCTCTTACCAAAACGGCGGCCAGGGTACCCAACAATGAAGACCCCAGGACTATCCCCAGGGCCGTAAAAAATATCAGTATGGCTTTATGGGTGAAAACCTCCATGCGAAATACCAACCTGATGTGTTTACCTCAAGTGTATTCATTTAATAAGAATATAATTACCATTTCCTTGCTGGTCCCGAAATGACAGCGGATTTTAATCATTCCATTCGATTGCCGCTGGCAGGATCACCTCCACTGCTGCTCCGCCCGTGTCGGCATTGTACAGCCTTATCGTGCCGCTATGCTCGTGGACGATCCTTTGGGCGATAGGCAGACCCAGCCCGGAACCGGCCCGATTGCGGCTATAGAAATACTCAAAGGCATGGGCCAGGTCATCCGGGGTGAAACCAGGCCCGTCATCTTCCACCACTATCCTGACTTTAGCCCCGCCTTCCGCCAGGGCTGCAGTGACGGTTACTTCACTGCGAGCATGGCGGATGCCGTTGGACAGCAGATTGATCAGCAGACTGCATAGATGATCCCAGTCTCCGATTACCAGTGTTTGCGGGGATATTTGTGTTTTGATCTCGACCCCGCGGTCCCAAGCATAGCCTCCCAC
>JAAYJY010000246.1 GCA_012522705.1 Syntrophomonadaceae bacterium
AACCTTACCGGACGGGATTTCCACCCGCTATATGATGCAGCCTTGCTCGGCCGCACTGCTTGGCACTATCAACCCGCACTAGGGACTTTCACCCTTTAGACTGCGCCCATGCCGGGCGCACCACAAAACCCCCTGCTGTTTCAGCAAGGGATATATTGGGCACCAGGTTGATATCCGGGTTCTGCCTAAACCTCCATGATTATGGGCATTATCATGGGACGGCGTCCGGTTATCTCAAACAAATGTTTACCGAGTTTGTCACGTATCTGGGATTTGATAACCGCCCATTCGGTTATATTCTTGCGGGCCGACTGCTCCATGGCCTCGCGAACCTTGAGCCTGGAATTTTCTATCAACTGTTCAGACTCCCGCACATAAACAAAACCACGGGTGACGATATCGGGGCCGGACAATATCTCGCCAGTCTCTTTGTTGATCGCCACCACCACGATCATGATGCCGTCCTGGGACAACTGCCTTCGATCCCGCAGGACAATGTTGCCCACATCCCCTACCCCCAGACCGTCGACCAGGATTTTGCCCGCAGTTACCTTGCCGGTCACCTGGGCCCTTTTCTTGCTTATCTCGATTACCTGCCCATTCTCAGCCACAAATATGCGTGATTTGGGTATGCCCAGGCTTTCGGCAATCTTAGCGTGTTTCATCAGGTGCCGGCTCTCTCCATGAATAGGTATGAAATAGCGTGGTTTGATTAGATTCAAGACCAGTTTCAATTCTTCCTGGGAAGCATGCCCGGAAACATGAACCCCCATCTCCCGTTCATAGATGACTTCGGCGCCTTGTTTGAACAGCAGATCGATGGTCCGGGAAACCATCTTCTCATTACCGGGTACCGGGGTGGCAGAAATGATCACGGTATCACCACTGTCTATCCCCACCCAGCGGTGGTCGGCGGTTGCCTTCCGGGTCAGAACCGACATGGGTTCGCCCTGGGACCCGGTCTTGGCGATCCCCAATTTCTCCGGCGGATAGCGGTTGATATCCTCCAGCTCGATCAGAGTGTTCTCAGGAATATCGATGTAACCCAGCTGGGACGATATCCTTACGTTGTTGACCATGCTGCGCCCGACCACGGCTACCTTGCGTTCGTATTTGACCGCCGTATCTATCGCCTGCTGGATGCGGTGAACATTGGAGGCAAAGGTAGTTACGATTATCCGCCCTTCACAACGTCCGAATACCTCATCGAAGGTACGCCCCACCACTTTTTCAGATTGGGTGAAACCAGGACGGTCGGCATTGGTACTGTCGCTCAGCATCACCAACACGCCCTTCTCACCCAGTTCCGCCATTTTACGAAAATCGATGACTTGTCCATCTACGGGGGTCTGATCGATCTTGAAATCGCCGGTATGGAAAATGATACCCATAGGGGTATGAATAGCTATGCCCATGGAATCCGGTATGCTGTGACTGACCCGGAAGAATTCTATCTCCATTTGGTCAATTTTGATAGTATCGCGGGGACGGACGATATTCAGTCGGGCATTATTTATGTTGTTTTCTTTGAGTTTTCCTTCCACGATACCCAAGGTGAGCTTGCTGCCATATATAGGTGGATTAATATCCTTCAGGACATACGGTAACGCCCCCACATGATCTTCGTGGCCGTGGGTCAATAGGATAGCTTTTACCTTGTCTTTGTTTTCAATCAGATAGGAAATATCAGGAATGACTACATCAATACCCAACAATTCGTCCTCAGGAAACATGAGGCCGGAATCGATGACTACAATGGTATCCTGGTATCTGATTGCCATCATGTTTTTGCCGCTTTCCCCCATACCGCCCAGGGGAATTATCATCAGCCGTGCATCATCATGCACCCAAACACCTCCTCTATATTAAATTATTTACAATACTTGTCCGCACATATCCGTCGAGATTAATTATAGACCATACAATCAGGCTATTCAACTGATTGGACGATTATGAACAATGCCCCTGCCTACATTCAGGTGAAAAGATTCAAGCCTGATTCTACGTTTACATAGGTGTTTCCATCGCAACTTTAATCTGCAAACCGTGCTGCAAAGCGACGGAAACCCACAAATAAAAAGCCGCAACTGAAGCAATTTTTGAACAACAACTGGGTGCGAACAAAGCCAGTTCGTCCAAAACTGCCACTGGAGTCCAAAAGCCAAGTCAGCAACCAACCGAATAAATAAAGAAAAGAGCAACCGGCTGGGATTAACCGACTGCCCTAATTTCTGTGATCTGGGTGTATAGGCCCTCTGACGGGCTTCTTAAACCAAACTATAGAAGTCCGTAATTGTTCAGGAGTTGCTTAAGCTGATTGATTTCCCCTTCATTGGCATCGCACATCGGCAATCGGACGCCTCCGACCTTTATCCCGATCAGGCTCAAAGCCTGCTTGACCGGTACCGGGTTGGTAGTGATAAACAATCCTTTGAACATGGCAAACAGATGGTTATGCATTGATTGGGCTCCCTTGACATCGCCCAGCGCAAAGGCGTCCAGCATCTGTTTGATCTGGGGACCTACCAAATGGGAGGCGATACTGACCACTCCTTGCGCCCCCAAGGACAACATGGGCAGGGTTTGGGAATCGTCGCCGGAATATATGGCCACTTTCTCGGGGAGGATGTTTTTCAGGGCTGACATCTGATCCATAATACCAGTCGATTCCTTCAGAGCCACCACATTGTCAAATTCGGCCAGACGGGCCACCGTCTCTGGCAGCATATTGATTCCGGTCCGGCCCGGTATATTGTAGAGCATGATGGGTAGGGAAACACTGGCGGCAATGGTCTTGTAATGCTGGTACAAACCCTCCTGGGATGGCTTGTTATAATAGGGTACGACCAGTAAAAGGCCGTTCATCCCCAGTTTCTCCGCTTCCCGGCTAAGCTCGATAGTCTCCTGGGTATTATAGGAACCGGTACCGGCCCAGACTTCCGCCTGATCCCCGACCACCGCCTTGACCTGCCTAAACAGCTGTAATTTCTCGGATTTGCTCAGCACCGGCGATTCTCCGGTAGTGCCGCTGACCACAATGCCGTCGGTGCCGCGGTCAATCAAGTATTGGGCCAATTCCCCGGCCATGTCCAGATTGATCTGTAAGTCGGCATCATAAGGCGTTACCATAGCCGTGAACATTTTATAGCTCATATCTTCCCCATCCTTTATCTAATAATTCCCCAACTCGAATTTGTCGTGCAGGGCCTGGACAGCTCTCTTCATGTCTTCCTGTTTGACCAGACACCAGATATTGGTGTAAGAATCACCGGCTTGCAGTATATCTATATCCTTTTCTTCCAAGGCTTCCACCACCTTGAACATTATGCCCGGGATTCCGGTCATGGCTGCGCCTACCACGGCCACCTTGGCGCAATTGAATTCCATTTGCGGGCAGAGACCCAGTTCCTTGAGATTGATCTCAGCCCGGTGAGCCTTTTCGCGACTGACGGTAAACATGAGCGCCGCCGGTTGAACGGTTATAAAGTCTACACTTATATCAGCCTCGGCCATGGCCTTGAAGACCATCAGGTCAGTCTTGCGCTCATGATCTTTTCTGCTCTGGGGCACGGTGATCTGAACCACGTTGGAGGTATAGGTTATCCCCGTAATCAAGCGATCGTTGATGATCTTGACCGGTTCATTGATGGTGTATACCTGGTTGGAAACGAAGGTCCCCGGGGAGTTGAAAAATGTGGAACGTATTCGCAGCGGGGTCCCTTTTTGCATGGCTATCTCGATAGCCCGGGGATGCACTACCTTGGCTCCATCCCGGGCCAACTGGCAGATCTCATTGTAATTGATGGAATCCAGCAGGCGGGCGTTGTCCACGATGCGCGGGTCCGCCGTCATCACACCTTCGACATCAGTATATATGTCAATGTATTCAGCGTTGAGAGCCACCCCCAGAGCGGCCGCAGTGGTATCGCTGCCCCCCCGGCCCAATGTAGTCATCTCGCCGTCATCGCTGAGGCCCTGGAAACCGGCTACTACCACGACCAGCCCTTTCTCCAGGCATTCCATTATTTTATACGGTTTGACATAACGGATATGAGCATCGCCATACTTTCCGTCGGTTACTATCCCGGCCTGTTCTCCGCTTAAAAAGGTGGCTGGCATGCCCTGGGCAGTCATCTGGTTGGCCAACAAAACCCCACAAATGGTCTCGCCGCAGGACAACAGAATGTCTAGTTCCCGTGGCAGGGGTTCCGGATTTACCTCTCTGACCAGGTTGATAAGGGTATCGGTGGCATAGGCGGCGTTTTCACGGCCCATGGCGGAAACCACAATCACCGGGGCATAACCGTCTTCCTTCGCTTGTGCTACTATATTGCATACCTTTGATCTTAATTCGGTGCTGGCCAGCGATGTTCCGCCAAACTTCTGAACTAAAATCTTCAATAGGATTCACTTCCTAATACAGGTTTTGTTGGATGATTATTTCGCCGATCTGGATGGCATTGGTAGCTGCCCCTTTTCTGATCTGGTCCGCCGCCACCCACATTGCCAGGCCGTTATCAATGGAAATATCCTTGCGTATCCGGCCCACAAAAACCTCGTCCCGGTTGGACGTAAACCAGGGCATCGGATAGGATTTGGCCGCCGGGTCATCGAGCACCCTTATTCCCGGTGCAGATTCCAGGATCCGCCGGGCCTCAGCCGCTCCCAGCGGCTTTTCGGTTTCGATGTTGATGGATTCGGCATGACTTCTGAACACCGGCACCCGTACTGCGGTAGGGGCTACCTTCAAATCCGGGAGCTCCATGATTTTCCTGGTCTCCCAAACCATTTTCATTTCTTCCCGGGTGTAATCGCCTTCCACAAAATCGTCGATATGGGGTATGAGGTTGAAGGCTATCTGGTGCTGGAAAACCTGGGGTGTCATCGGGTCGTTGTGCAGGTAGTTGCGGACCTGTTGATCGAGTTCCTCCAAACCAGCCTTACCGGCACCAGAAACGGCTTGATAGGTGGATACCACCACCCGTTTGATCCCCGCCGCCTGGTGGATGGGATTAATAGCGACAACCATTATTATGGTCGAACAGTTGGGATTGGCGATGATACCTCGGTGGGTCGTCAGGGCTCCGGCATTGACCTCCGGAACCACCAGCGGAACCCCATCATCGAGGCGAAACGCATAACTATTGTCGATTACCACACAATCGTTTTCTATAGCCAGGGGGGCCAGTGATCGGCTCACCTCGGTCCCCACTGCCAAGAAAGCCAGGTCAGCTCGTTTGAATGCTTGTGCATCAGCGCGGCCTACAGTCAGGGTCTGGCCTTTGAACTTCAACTTACTGCCTGCCTCACTGGGGTCAGCCAGGCATAATAGTTCTCCGACCGGAAAATTTCTCTCCTCCAGAATCTGGAGCATTTCCTGCCCGACTGCGCCCGTCGCTCCAACTAGTGCCACTGTTACTTCGTTAGCCACGTCTCTACCTCCTGCACATTGCCTGCTTTATGCTTACCTATTCTATCATAACCAAAGAATCGTCTACAATGTCCCCAGTAAAAGTGGCTGTATCTGCTTCCCCTGCAGTGCGCATACAGCGGTATCGACAACCTGGTTGAGATTGGCGTTCAAAGAATTGCTCTTCAGGAACGGATCATCCTGGCGGAAGGGCACAAAATAGATGTTCTTCATGTTTAAAAGGGCACCCAGGTTACGAGCATTTATACCCAGAGCATCGTTGGTCGAAATGGCTATCACTACCGGCCCTTGATTACGTAAATGGGCTTTTATGGCCATAAGGGCCGGCGTATCGACGATGCCATTGGCGAGTTTGGCAATGGTATTGCCGGTAGCCGGCATAACCAGCAGCAGATCCAGCCACCGGCCCGGTCCGATGGGTTCGGCTCCGGTAATGGTATTGATGATCGGCTGATCAGTGACCTGGTTGAGGAACTGCTTGAGTTCCGCTGCCTGGTAGAAACGATTGTCAGTCCTATCCACGGTATAAGAGAGAACCGGGTAGATTATGGCTCCGGCTTCTTTCAATTTGACCACCTGCTGCCGGGCAGCATCCATGGTGCAATGAGAACCGGTCAATACTACTCCTATCTTAACCCCGGTCAGTCTTTCCTCCTTCATGTCTGATTACCCCCTATGAACCAAATTGCAGACTGTTTTCTCGTTGTGAATATTCGTCCATCAGCAAGCGTGGTATTACATCAGCCAGGATCTTGCCGGCTGAAATCGGAGCCACCTTGCCCGGCAGACCGGGAGCCAAAATGGCTTTCAGGCCATAGGCGTTAGCAGCTTCAAAATCTGTTCCTCCTGGCTGGGTTGCCAGGTCGATTATTAAAATATCGGGGTTGGCATATTTTAAGACCTCCCGGTCCAGGACCATGGCGGGAACAGTATTGAAGACAATGTCGCTTTGGCGCATTATGTCATGTAATTCATCATAGGTAGCCCGCTGGCACCCCATCTGGTACGCTCGGGCCAATTGCCCGGGATTACGTGCGATCACGGTCACATCCGACCCCATAGCTTTAAGGACCCCGGCCATGGTCACCCCTACCCGTCCAAACCCTATCACCACCGTGCGACTGCCGTGAATGGTGCTCTGGGTCTCCTCCATGGCGATCTGAAGGGCTCCCTCGGCAGTAGGTATGGAGTTTAGGACGGCAATTTCGTCCATCTCTACTATCTCTAACAACTTGAATCGATATTTTTGCGCCCATTCCTTGAGGAAATGGCGGGCCCAGCCTATTATCACGGTTGCGCCGGGAGCCATGCCCGCCAGTGCCTTTTCAGTCAAAAAAAGCTCTTGCCCCGAATAAACCGCTCTTACCAACCCTTTCTCATTGGTGCCCGGCAATGGCAAAATCAAGACTTCAATGTCATTACAGGCCTGCTCAACACTGCCCACTACAAAAGCCCCATGGCAGACCATTTGCCTCTGGAATCCGGTTACGACCACGGTTGCTCCCCATCTAACCAATTCTTCCACCAGGATCAATTCCCGGTCGTCTCCGCCGATTACGGCTACCTTAAGTCCGGACAGTATTGAACACACCTTTAGCCCACCTCCGGTTATTACTCTGTACCTAGGGTTAATAGCATTATATGTATTTGGGTTAGACCTGTGTCTGTCCCAATTGGAGGCTGTAGTTAAGCATAAATTAAAAAAGAGAGCTCTTGCTCTCTTTCAAAAATCATCCTAAAATGCTGCCATTAGGGTTGATACGGCATGCCCGCTCAATCAACGGGCCTCATATACGGCTCCGTCCCAGGCATCCTGACGCCTTGCTCTAATACCTTCCCTTATATTAATTTTTCCAAGCCGTACACCAGACCTTTGAGCCTCACAATCTTCTTGGCGGTCGTGATCACTCCGGGCATAAATCCCACCCGGTCATATGAATCATGACGGATGCGCAGACTCTGGCCTACTCCGCCGAATATCACTTCCTGATGAGCCACCAATCCCGGCAGCCTTACACTGTGGATGCGTATCCCATCTATTTCTCCTCCCCGCGCTCCGGCGATCTTTTCAAACTCCCGGCTGTTGCGCTGAGGCCGGGTCTGCCGTTGTTCGCTGATCATCTCGGCAGTCTTGATAGAGGTTC
Source organism: Syntrophomonadaceae bacterium (assembly GCA_012522705.1). Lineage (GTDB taxonomy): Bacteria > Bacillota > Syntrophomonadia > Syntrophomonadales > Syntrophomonadaceae > PHAA01. Next base: position 7,576 of record JAAYJY010000246.1, read on the forward strand.
CGGAAGGGGCGTCCATCTTCTGATCGTGGTGCAGCTCTATGATCTCTACATCCGGGAAATAGCGCGCTGCTTCCTGGGCCAGTTTCATCATCAATACCGCTCCGATAGCGAAATTGGGAATCACCGCCACTCCGACATCGTTCTCGAGAGCGAACCGCTCCAACTGTTTCAACTCCACTTCGTTCAGCCCGGTGGTCCCGATAACACAATTGACCTTGTGCTGGAGGGCAGATTTGGCATTATTATATACTGCCTGGGGATTGGTGAAGTCTATCATAACATCAGCCTGGCAACGTTGCAGCCAATCGTCCAGATCGTTTTCTACCGGCATCGACAATTGCGCCGCCGCTCCGCCCGATTGCCCTTCCCGCTCCCGGATATCTATCAATCCCACCAGTCTCAGTTCATCATCCTGGTGGACTGCCTGGGCGGTTTGCCTGCCCATCTTGCCCAAAGCACCTGACACGATAACCTTGATTTCTGACTCCATCACCCTACCTCCTTATCGATTAAGGAACATTTTTATATATTTTGCCGATATAGTCAAGAAAGCCCCCCCTGTCAAGGGTGGTTTTCTATAGTATAATAATGGCGGTTATTATAGGAGAGGTGAATGATATGCCTTTTGACGGTCTTGCGATGCGGGCCATTAGCCGCGAATTGGACGCCGGCTTGAAAGATGGCCGAATCGATAAAATATACCAACCGGAGAAGGACGAGCTGGTCTTATCCATTCGTCGTGCTCAAGGGGGAAGCGCCAGGTTGCTTATTTCCTCCAACCCCAAATGGGCTCGGGTCCATATCACGGAAGAACGAAAAGCCAATCCCAGTCACCCGCCCACCTTTTGCATGCTGCTGCGCAAGTATCTGGAAGGGGGCAAGATCAAACAGGTGGAACAGTTGGGGATGGAAAGGGTAATCCGAATCCGCATCGAAGCCATGAATGATTTCGGGGAATGGTCGGACAAATACCTGGTTTGTGAAATCATGGGGAAACACTCCAATATAATCCTGGTCAATCCGGATACAGATAATGTGGCTGATGCCATCAAGAGGGTCAACAGTGAGATGAGTTCTTATCGTGAGGTACTGCCCGGCCGCCCATACCTGGCACCCCCATCCCAGGGCAAAATCGATCCCGAATCAGCTCGTTTTAACCAGTTTGCGGCCGCCATGTGGGAGCAAGACGAAAACACGGAAGTGAGCAAGGCCCTGTTTAACACCTACACCGGTTTGAGCCAATCCAGTGCCCGGCACATATGTGTGTCTGCCGGCATGGGGGAAGAGGCCCGGGTGGGCGAATGCGGTCAATATGAACTTGACCGGATCTACCAGGCTACCCGCTCCCTGCTGGAGGCCATAAACGACGGCACCTCTGTCCCCACTGTACATTATAAGAAGAGCCATCCCTTGGACTTCTCGCCCTTTGAGCCCCTGGCGGTTCCCGGCCAGGTCCTGGTCAAGACCTTTCCCACCGCCAATGAAGCCTGTGACGCATTTTTCAGCCACAAGCTGAGCTTGATGAGACTGCAGTCCATGCAGGAAAGCCTCTCCCGCAAGATCACCGAACACCTGAACAAGGCCTATCGCAAAAAGTTTTTGCAGGAGGGCGATTTGAGCCAGGCTGATAAAAAGGATATGTATAAGACTTGGGGTGAGTTATTGACATCCTACGCCCATCGCTTCAAAAAGGGTGATGCGGTGGCGTTGGTTCCGGATTTTGTCACCGGCCAGGAACAAGCCTTGCCCCTGGATGTACGCTATACTCCCATCCAGAACGCCCAGCGCTTTTTCAAGATATATAATAAAGCCCAGGCAGCTAAAAAGCATCTGGTCCGGATGATGAAAGAAACCCAGGACAGCATTGATTACCTGGAGTCAGTACTGGTCTCGGTAAGCCAGGCTGAAAGTCCCGCCGAGATCGCTGAGATCATCGAGGAGCTGGAAAAAGAAAATTATGCGCGTTCCGCTCCAACCCGAGGGCAAAAAAAGGTGCAGCGCAGCGCGCCCCGACAATTTGTATCCTCAGATGGATTGGTCATCCGGGTGGGCCGCAACAACCTTCAAAATGACCGGCTGACCTTAAAGGAATCGAAACGCACCGACCTGTGGCTGCATTCCCAGCAGATCCCGGGCAGTCATGTGATAATCAGTCTGCCCCCTTATATTACTTCCATAGATCAGGTGCCGGACCGGACCCTGGAAGAAGCCGCTGGCCTTGCCGCCCATTTCAGTCGGGCCACGACGGCCGCCAAAGTAGCCGTCGACTATACCTTCCGCTACAACGTAAAAAAGCCTGGCGGTGCCAGGCCGGGCATGGTCATCTATGACAATTACTGGACTATAATGGCTGTTCCCAGCGGGGATGAAATCGAGAATCTGCTCAACCAAGGATCTAATTAGCCGTTCACCCCTCAACCGGTTCAGCCTGTAAAAATGTTCGGTTGAAGAATTCCCTGAACTTTTCCCGGTTATGGGGTTTCTCCCGGTACATGAGGTTGTCGGCCTCTCTGAAAACGTCTTCCATGTTCTCGGCCGCCGTGTGTTTTAAGGCCCAGCCCACCGAAAGGCTGATGGGAAATGGCGGGGTGCTGTGACGCGAAGCTTCGACATTGTCCCTGATCCGCTGACAAGCTGCTACCACCGCCTCCTTGGTACATTGGGGCAGCAATATGGCGAACTCATCACCGCCAATACGAGCTATCACATCGCTGGAGCGGAAACTGCGCAGCAATATGTTGGCTACCGCCGCCAGCAATTCGTCCCCAGCCTGGTGTCCCAGGTTATCATTGACCAACTTCAAGCCATCCACATCGCAGACAACGATTCCTACCGGGTCAAACCGCCCGCTCTGCAAGCGTTCCATCTCCTCTTCGAAATAGTTGCGGTTGTAAAGTCCGGTGGGTTTATCATGCAGGTTAAGGTAACGGAGCCACTCCTCCATCTCCTTACGCTCGGTGATATTCCGCATCAGCACCTGCACCAGGGTTTTGTCCCTTAATTGGATTCGATTGAGACTTATCTCCACATCTATCGGCGATTTATCGGCCCGGTTAAGTCCGATTTCAAAAAGCATCGGCTCTCCTTGCAGGACCCGCTCCCCTTTTTCTTTGAGCAGATTGAAGGTGCTGCGCCCATCCAGTTGAACCGGCGGCAAAAAAGGTTTAACCGAAGAGCCGCGCAGTTTTTCCAGCTCGACGTCAAATATATTGGCAGCACTCTGATTGCAGTCAACGATATCGAGGCGGTCGATCAAGAGGATGCCGTCGTTGGCGGTTTCAAACAAGAGTCGGTACTTCTCTTCGCTTTCCCGCAACCTCTCTTCTATCGCCATAGGTTCACAATGGTTCAAGAGTTTGTCATCCATATTGCCCTACCCCCTGACATTTGTATTTATTTAATTATATCAACTGAGCCGTCATCATTAAACCTGGCTTCATTGCTTTCCTCCAGAATGTACACCTTCTTATTCAGCTTGTCGATGGCTACATCGCGGTTGATTATGGTGGCCACCTCTTTTTTGGTGATGAGGGTTCTGATCTGCACCCCGTTGTCATAAAGTTCCAGGTGCATCTTGGCGCCATTTTCTTTATTGATGGTCTTCTCCTGGAAATGTTGGTAGGGTTTCATAAAAACGTACTTATACCCGCCTTCGGCAAACTGGATCTCCTGACCATTTAAGAATACTTTCATTGATAATTACCCCCGTTTAACTGCGGCTACCGGGCTTGATAGCCTCTCCCAGCCCTTCCTTGCATAACGGGCAGTCTTCGGGCAACCAGGATTCAATGTCCATGGTCAGCACCGCTTCCTGACGGACCCTGAAATCGACCTTGCCGGCGCTGCGGTCTACTAAAACCGCGACCCCGGCTACCTCTCCCCCGGCGGCTTTGACGATTTCCATAACTTCCATCACCGACCCTCCGGTAGTGACCACGTCTTCGACCACCAGCATCCGGCTGCCCGGCTTTATGGCAAATCCACGCCGCAGGACCATCTGGCTGTTTTCACGCTCACAGAAGATACCCGGCACGTTTAATTGGCGGGCGACTTCATAAGCGACGATTATGCCGCCCATGGCTGGTCCGATAACCATGTCGATCTTGGTGTCAGCGTACTTCTCCGCGATGTGGGCGGCCAGCTGTTCGGTGAACTGGGGGTATTGCAGGACCTGGGCACATTGCATATACCGATTGCTGTGCCGTCCGCTGGTCAGTTTAAAATGCCCTTCCATCAAGGCACCTGAGCGGGTAAATATATCGATGGCTTCCTGCTGACTTAACATTATTCTGCCTCCAGTTCTTCTATTATTCTCTGCGCCGCGGTTACCGGGTCGTCAGCTTGGACAATGGGACGCCCGATCACCATATAATCCGCTCCCTGATCCAGTGCCTGCCGGGGCGTGGTTATCCGTTTCTGGTCGTTGGCAGCTGACCACAACGGCCGGATCCCCGGGGTCACGATCTTGAAGTCGGGACCGCAGGCCGAGCGAATGGGAGCGATTTCCTGAGGCGAACAAACCACCCCGCCCAAGCCTGATTCCTGGGCCATCAATGCCCATTTGACCACTAATTCTTCTACATTCAAACCAGTTATATACATATCATCCTTCAATTCCTGGCCGCTGATACTAGTCAGGACGGTCACTGCCAACAGCAGCGGCGCTGGTGTCCCCAAGCGGTCGGCCTGGACGCGGCAGGCTTGGGCGGCCTGGCTCATCATCTCCCGCCCTCCAGCCGCATGGACATTGAACATAAAGGCATTCAACCGGGTCAGTACCCGGGCTGCCGAGGCTACCGTATTGGGGATGTCATGCAGTTTCAGGTCCAGAAATACCTTTCCCCCCAGGTCGTGCACGCGATGGACGATATCCGGCCCGATCCCGTTATAAAGCTGCATGCCGATTTTGAAGACTCCCACGTGTTGGTTCAGCTTGTCGACCAACCCTAAAGCCTCCTCGGCGGTATCCACGTCCAGGGCTAATACTATTCTATCCTTGGCTTCCATCCTCGCTCCTCCTCCATTCGCGGGTCACCTTGGCTGGGCCGCCCCAACCAATTCGCTTATCTGTTTAACCCCATTATCCTGCATAAATCCCTGAATCCCCCGGGCTATATCCAGAGCAGCGCGGGGATTGACAAAATTGCCGGTGCCCACGGACACCGCTGTAGCCCCGGCCATGATGAACTCCAGGGCATCGCGGGCGTTCATGATTCCGCCTCCTCCCAGGATGGGGATATCCATTTCCCGGTGTACCTGATATATCATGCGCAAAGCCACCGGTTTGATAGCTGGGCCGGATAGCCCGCCGAAGACATTGCCCAGTACCGGGCGGCGCTGTTCGATGTCTATGGCCATTCCCATAAGGGTGTTTATCATAGAAAGGGCATCGGCTCCGCCTTCCCGGGCTGCGGCAGCGATTTCCACGATGTTGGTTACGTTGGGACTCAATTTGGGCATTACCGGCAGAAAAGTCTCTTGTTTGACTGCTTCCACCACCTGTTTGACCATCACCGGATCGGTACCGAATTGCAGTCCTCCTTTTTTCACGTTGGGACAGGAGATGTTGAGTTCGATTCCCGCTATACCTGCATGTCCTTCCAGTTTGGCGGCCACCGCGGCATAATCGTCGATACTGTTGCCGGCCAGGTTGGCTATGACCGTTACTCCCTTATCCCGGAGATATGGAAGATGTTCGCTTAAGAATATATCCACCCCCGGATTTTCCAGGCCAATGGCATTGAGCATCCCGGCCGGGGTTTCGATGATGCGGGGGGGCGGATTACCGACCCTGGGTTCCAGGGTGGTCCCCTTGACGATGACGGCACCGATAACGGCGATATCCATATAATCCTCATATTCGCGACCATAACCGAAAGTCCCGGAAGCTACCGCCACCGGGTTGTTCATCTTAATGCCGCCCAAATCAGTGCTCAGGTCCGGATATGACATTGGCCTGCTATTCATTATGCCCCTCCTTCCTTGCCTGGTCCGGGCTCAGTTCGACCGCTTGTATGTTAAAAACCGGTCCATCCGTGCACACCTTGGCATAACCAGGCTCAAAAGCTTTGAGCTGGCAGGCACACCCAAGGCAGGCACCTACCCCACAAGCCATATGTTCTTCCAGGGACAGCTCACCCCACAATCCATGAGCTTGAGCCCAACTGGATACCACTGCCATCATCGGGGCGGGCCCGCAGGTATAGAGGCGGGAGTAATCCCCCGCGTCTTCATGCTCCAGCAGGTCGGTGACCACACCATGATAACCCGCGCTGCCATCCAGGCAGGCTGTTTTTACTTCAACCCCTAGTTTTTCAAATCTAGAGGCAGCACCCAGCTGGGCTCCGCCGGCAGCTCCCAACAAAAGCCTGACCCTGCATTGCCGGACTCGTGACAACCGGGCCAAATACAATAATGGCGCTACCCCGACCCCCCCGCCGACTAATATGATACTCTCATTTTCCGATGGCAGGGTGAAGCCCTGGCCCAATGGTCCCATAATATCGACAGCCTCGTCCACTGCGGCCTTGGCCAATAGGCTCGTCCCCTGCCCCACCACCCTGTATAACAGGGAAATAATTCCGCTGTCGAAGAGCACATCATATACGCTGAGCGGTCGGCGTAAGAGCGGGTCATAGGTATCGGTTATTCGGATATGCAGGAACTGCCCCGGTTGACACTGCCGGGCGGTAGCCGGAGCGGCGATATCCATCACATACTTGTCCCTGGCTACCTGGCGGTTGTCCAGCACCCTGCCTATTTCCAATGCCGCCATCATATCGAATCCTTCATATTATTATCAACCAGCTTGCCCTGCTGGGCTACCACCTTGCCCTTGACTATGGTCATCCAGGGCCAGCCTTTCAGAGTCATGCCTTTGAAAGGCGTATTCTTGCCTTTGGAGAGGAATTCGGCGGGATCAACGGTCTTAACCATCGACGGGTCTAGAATAGTTATATCGGCCTCGGCGCCCACATCCAGAGTCCCCTTATCGATACCCAGCACCTCGGCCGGACCGATGGTAAACAGTTCTACCATCTCACTCCATTCCAAACGGTCTTTGTCTACCAGGAAATTCATTATAACCGCCGCGGCCGTCTCCAAACCGGATATACCGAAAGCGGCCAGGTCGTATTCGCAATCCTTGCTTTCCGGGTGGTGGGGGGCATGGTCGGTGGCGATACAGTCGACGGTCCCGTCCAACAGAGCTTCGTACAGGGCCTCCAGATGATCAGCCGAACGCAGGGGCGGATTGACCTTTGTGTCGGTATCGTAATCCCCCACGATCTCATCGGTCAAAACCAGGTGGTGGGGCGTCACCTCACAACTGATGTTTACCCCCCGGATCTTGGCTTCCCTGACCAATTCCATGGAACCGCGGGTGGAAGCGTGGCAGATATGGATCTGCCCGCCAGTCAATTCAGCCAGGACAATGTCCCGGGCTACCATGATCTCTTCAGCCGCCGCCGGTATTCCCTTCAGCCCATAGATGGTGGAAAAGTATCCTTCGTGCATCTGTCCTTCCTGGGTCAGACTGCGCTCTTCGCAATGGGACAGCACCGGCAAATCGAACATTTTTGCATATTCCAAAGCGTTTCTCATCAGGTTGCTGTCGCTGACGGGCTGGCCGTCGTCGGTAACGGCCACGCATCCGGCCGCTACCAGATCGGCCATCTCGCTGAGTTCCTGCCCTGCTAGTTGCTTGGAGATGCAACCCACCGGCAGCACATTTACTATGCCTGATTTGGCAGCCCTTTCCCGCACGAAAGCGGCGACGGCGGCGGAATCTATGACCGGATTGGTATTAGGCATGCAGCATACGGTGGTAAAGCCACCTACTGCCGCAGCCCTGGTGCCGCTGGCTATATCTTCCTTGTATTCATAACCTGGCTCGCGCAGATGGACATGCATATCAATAAAACCGGGGCATACTATCTTGCCAGCCGCATCTATTATGGTCCCCTCCCGGTCCAGAATATTTACCTCGACCGCCTTGATCA
>JAAYJY010000023.1 GCA_012522705.1 Syntrophomonadaceae bacterium
GGTCATGGTGTCACAACCTCCCGTCGCCGGTCTTTGAAGATCAAATCCCGGCTGATCACATAATTCATGATGATGACGACCAGGTTGGCAAATACCTTGACCGCCAGATCACCCAGGCCCAGCCGGTCTATCATCAGGTACATGATGGCCGTATCCACCCCGCCGGACAGTAGCCGGCAGCTGATGAATGCGGAGCACTCCTTCAGGATGTTGCCCCAGCCCCGCTGGCAGCTGGCGAAAACACAGACCCGGTTGACAGCGTAGGCGAACAGCACCGACACTACCCAGGCTGTCACGTTGGCAGCCAGGTAGGGCAGGTCCAGCCCCCGGGCCAGGCCCAGGTAGGCCACTATATTGAGCAGGGTGGTCAAACCCCCGAAAAAAAGGTAGGCCAACCCGGTCTTGAATCTTTGGTAAATGGCAAACATATTGGCCCCCCGCCGGTGGCATCGGTCGCTAAAACAGGTCGTAATCATAATTTGACCAGTATATGGAAAGGATATACATTAAACCTGGCTTGCCCCGCAAGATAGACTATCGGCATTATAGCCGGAAGAGAACCAATATGTTATTCAGCCGCTTGGCACCGCGGTCTTATCGATGCTGCCGCGAGAAGCAGGAGATGTCGATAAGAAATTGGATGTCGCCACTTAATCAGCTAAAGCAATGGTGCAAGGAACGTTGGTAGGAGTTCGATGGCGCCCTCTTGTCAACCACTGCAGTCGGGGGCCGTAAGGGGTCTTGCTCGGAAATCTGATATTGCCCCGGGTCTGTGAACGCTGCCGGAAGGGCACAGGGGAACGTTGATCTAATGCCCTGATACCATGGGCTTTATCGATGCCGCAACGACACGCATGGGATGTTGAACAGAGATCTAACATCGCTCTTTTAACGGCTAACGCTGCCGGAAGGACGCCTAGGGAAACATGTGGGAAAGGAGAGGCAAAGGAAATTGGGCAATATAAGGAGAGAGCTGTATCCCCCCTGGCTGTGGCTCATCTTAGTATTGCTGGCCTTGAATATGGCGGCTTTCGTACTGGTGCAGGAACCCCGCCCCGGGGTGGCTGACCAGGGGGATTTCGATCGGGTGATGAACGTATCCGGCCTGGAACTGCCGGCCCAAAATGCCGGCGACGAAAACTTCGTCAGATTCCTGGACTATCCGGTGACCGACTACCATATAGCCGCTGCCGGGCCGGTGAAACTGCTATCCCGGCTCAGCGCCACCAGCATAGCCTACCTGATCACCCCCATCAACTTGGTGTGCCAAGTTCTGGGCCAGGATACTTTTAAAACCTCCTACCTGGCAGTAGTTTATCTGGCCTTGTATCTGCTGGCCATCTTTGTGATCGCCAGGCACCTGAACCCAGACCATCCGCTCAAACTGGCCGGGCTGGCCCTGATCGCCCTGCCGGTGCTGCTGGACGGCAACTATCTGGTGTGGTTCAACAGCCTGTACGGCGAGCCGATGATGATGGTTACCCTGCTGCTATATATTGCCGCCTGGGTATATTACATCCATCGCCGCTATGTTCAGCAGGACCCCGGTACCGGTTTCATTGAGATACTGCTGATAATAGCCGCCGCTCACCTGTTCCTGGGTTCCAAGCTGCAGGTCATATCGGCCTGGCCGATCATTGTTCTTATGTTGGTACTGCTCATCCGCGCTGACTGGAGGCGCCTGACCCGGCCCCAGGCCGCCATTGTCCTGATCCTCCTGGGGGTGACCAGCTTGTATCCCATCCAGTTGAATATCCAGAACCGCGGCATCGGCCAGCTCACCAAATACAACTCGGTATTTTACGGAATATTGAAGGATTCCCCCGACCCGGCGGCGGATCTTATCGACATGGGCCTCAATCCTGATATGGCGGTGGAAGCCGGCAAACACGCCTTCCTGCCCCCCAGCGACTACAGCGCATACCCACCCGCCGCGCCCATAACCCGGCAGGAATTCTACCGACAGGTCAGCAACCTCGACCTGATCGCGCTCTATGTCACCCACCCCGCCCGGTTGTTGCAAGGAATGGAATATACCGCCGGCCAGGCCTTTACCACCGCCACCTGGATGGGCAAATACAGCCCGGAGCACAGCTCGGCCCCAGTGCGGGAATTTGACCGCTTGACCGGGTGGTCGCAGCTGCGCCAGCAACTGCCCCATAATCTGCTTTTCATTGCGCTGGTATTCCTGGTGGTTATGATGGTATCGGTGCGGGTGTACCGCCAGAACCGGGGACGTGCGGAGGTGCGGATGCGGATAGCCTTGCTGTGGGCGGTGATGTCCATCGGTCTGCTGCAATTTCCCATGCCCTTCATGGGCAACGGCTATGCGGACACCGGCAAACAGCTGTTTCTGTTCAATTTCATATTCGACCTGTTGATCGTGACCGCGGTGGGGTGGAGCCTGAATCAGGCCCTCGAATGGGTATTGTCCCGGCAGGATGGGCGGCTGGCCCGCCGCCTGGCTTACGCCACCCAATCCAATCTAGCCGAGACCAGCCACGAATAGATTGCGTAACACTATTCGGCCTTCTTGACCTCAGGGATGCTCATGAACCACTTGAGAGGGAAATTATAATCCAAGGTGCCATCCTGGAGATATTGCTCCAATTCCTTATCGAAGACCAATGGTATCCCTGCTGCTTCGATAAATACATCGTTGTCATGCTTGGACTCGTCCAGAGTCACACGCAGCTCAGGCTGGCCGCTTCAGGTCAGACCGGGCGAACTCACCCGCAGCCGGGTATTATGCGAAATCTTCCCCTTGGCTTGCCGGGCTTTGAACTTGTTCCAGGCCTTTTGAGTCACCCCTATCATTTCACCCACCTGCCTTCCCATAACATCTCACCGAGCAATCGTCAAACGCCTTCCTATACTCTAGTAATAATCTATTTCGACAATTAACACAAGCAGCATATTTCTGCGCTCGACCGGCAGTAGATACGGGAACCGCTCCTCATCCGACTGCAGGTTCATTCCGATCGAACACTTATAGAAGATGGGCCTTCAGTAGATAACAAAGCTTTTGGGCTTCTCCCGTAAACCTGGGATCTGACGCATAGAGCTTTTCCAATAAATAACCGTCTCCAAAATGATCGGGCAAAGGTAGTATAAATGGATAGGATGTCCATGGATGTTCGAGTAAGGTGACCAGAGTACAGTTGTCATTTACTGCTACACCTATGAAATCTACGATCCCTTCCAATGGGGTCAGGAGGATTCGAAAGGTAGTTCCCGATACTTTGGCCTCGATTACCCTGCCAGGCCGGGGTGCTCTTATTTTCTTTTGTACCAGGTATTCTATGGACATGATGCGTGTCCTTTCATAAATGGGTTCACTGTTTGACCTTGAGTAAAGCATAGTAAAATTTTAACATGACTGATAGAAATATGTCATGAATAGACTATATATTTGTGTGCCGGGATGAATCCAGCACCGAGGTTACATATCATTGGCAGAATACCCCGCCCCTTACCATTTGAAAGTTACCGGTGACGAAATCGTAGAGATAATTGAACCATGTCGGCCTTGGATACGGCGAAGATATGATCGAAGATGTGACCGACCCGAAGCAGCAAGACGAGGTGAAAGACGGTTAGCGAGAGCAGCAAAAACCCTTCCGACTACCTGAAAGACCTGGAAGAATGGCAGGATCACCAGTACGACCCTGGCCATTGGACCGGAGGCAAAATCCCTCCCCATCTGAAATACCCGCGCCGGCCGCTGGGTATATTCCTGGTGATAATGGGCGGGTTTTCGCTACTGGTCGTCGGTATGGGAATGATGGCCGACTCTAGTTTCGACAGTGTTGTCGGCATTACATCAGGCCTATTGACCGGTTCACTCTTGCTGGCGGCCGGAATTGGAATCATACGAACCAAGAGATGAAACTAGGACCTGGCGGATGATTCCAGGCGATGGAGAGGAGTACGTTGAGTGAATTGAGCGGTAAACGCAAAAAACAGGTCACCGGCCTGTTGGGCATATTATTGGCGGTGCTGGCAGTTGGCTTTCTGGCCATAAACCATTATGTGGCCGGGGTTGGAGCCCGGCATACATATTCCGGGGAAGACGTCCCCGAAGCTGATGCCATCCTGGTTTTAGGTGCTTATGTGCGGCCGGACGGCACTATGTCGGACATGTTAAGAGACCGGGTGACAGTAGGATATGAACTGTACCTGAACGGCAAAGCTCCCAAGATGATCGTCAGCGGCGACCATGGCCGCCACGAGTATGACGAAGTGAATGCCATGAAGGATTACCTTAAGGGTCAGGGCATGGGCGGACAGGATATCTTCATGGACCATGCCGGATTCAGTACCTATGAGAGTCTGTACCGGGCCCGGGATATCTTTCAGGTCAAGAAGGTTATCATCGTGACCCAGGACTATCATCTCCGGCGGGCGCTTTTCATAGCCCGGGAATTGGGCCTGGACGCTGGCGGAGTAGCCTCCGACCGCCGTGATTACGGCCAAATGGCTCTCAATGAAATGCGGGAGATGGCCGCCCGCAATAAGGATTTCTGGCTGGCTAAGGTATTGAAGCCTAAACCTACCTTCCTGGGCGATGCCATCCCGGTGTGGGGTGATGGGCGGGCCACCGACGATAGATAGAAGGGGGCGATTTCTTGGTGGGGAAATCAAAATGAAGGACTATCTGCTCCCGCTTTAGACATCTGCCTATTTGTGATATGCAAGCCCAAAGCCTTCCAAACCCTCCCATCAGCCAGCCTTACCGGCGATTGTTGCTGAGGGGCGGTCCGATTCCTGACTTCCCACAAAATTCCGGGTTGACGGTCTCATTCTACAATTGTAGAATGAGATCCATAAAGTGCTGCATATTTTTCTGAATATTCTTTGTCAAGAGAATGGAGGTGGGCATGTGGATTCGACCAAAAGGCTCCCTGACAGTGAGCTGGAACTGATGATGATCATATGGGAAGCGGAACAGCCGGTCACTTCCGCTTACATCATGGACAAGCTGTCCGGCCGCCGGAGTTGGGCTCACACCACCATTTTAAACTTTCTCTCCCGCCTGGTGGAACGGGGATTTCTCGAAACATCCCGACAGGGCCGATACAATTATTACCACCCCCTGGTGGCGGAGCTTGATTATCGGCAGCAGGAGAGCAAATCCTTCCTGGAAAAGATGCACCGGAGTTCGGTGACCAATCTGGTGGTCTCGCTGTACGACGGCGACGCCCTCAGCCAGGAAGACCTGGAAGAATTAAAGCGATTTCTGGAAGGGGTTACGGAATCATGAGTTGGTTTTCTCATCTGCTGGCCGCCAGTATCAGTATTACCCCTTTGGTCCTGCTTCTGCTGTGGCTGGCACCGCAGTTGCAGAAGCGATATTCAGGCCGCTTTCGCACCCTGTTATGGTTGATCATCGCACTCCGCTTGCTGGTACCGGTCTCCCTGCCGGAAAAGGCCCAGTTGGCTATCCCCATCCCGGCAGAAGCGAGCAAACTGGTCCAACTGCCAACGGTCAACCTGGTACCGAACCTGGACAGCACCAATTATGCCGGGGCCAGTGCAGATGCGCTGCCAGCCCTGTTGGCGATCTATCTGCTCGGGGCAGCGGTTCTGCTGACCCGGGAGTTGCTTATTTATGTCGGCTTCCGGCGCGCTGTGCTGCGGTGGGCCAAACGGCCTCCCCCGAAAATGGAAGAACGACTGCAGGAATTAAAGGCGGAACTGGGCATTCGCCGGGCGGTTTACCTCCAAATCAGCCGCAATGCTGCTTCTCCGATGGTGGTGGGCCTGCTGCGGCCGATGCTGCTGCTCCCCGCCCAACCCTACCCCGATGATGAACTCCGATTGATCATGACCCATGAGTTGATCCATCTCAAATACCATGATATCGGGGCCAAACTGTTGCTGGCCTTGACCGCCGTCCTGCACTGGTTCAATCCAGCCGTACATATGATGGTAAAGGCGGCCCGCCGGGATATGGAGATGGCCTGCGACGATCAGGTCGTGAAACACAGCGGGCTGGACACCAAGAAACGATATTGCCGCCTGCTCCTGGACCTGGCGGTACGACCCGGCTCAACCAGGAATTCGATCCTGACGACCGCTATCGGCGGCAGTAAAGAAATCCTGGAGACCCGGATAAAGGGGATATTGGATGGCAGCCGCAAGCGGCGCGGGATAGCGGAACTGACTATAGCGGCGCTGCTGGTATTGGTGGGGGGAGCGGCGGTGAATTGGAGCGGGACGGAACCATGGAACCCGCAACCGTTTTCTATGAGTACCCGGGGATTGGCCGACCGGACTGCGCCACCGGTCGGAACAGTTTCGAATGAAATGGCAGAGGCAGAACCGACTGTTGGATCGGGGCCGGACAACCTGCTTGTTCCTGAAATAGAAAAAAGCCCAGCCGCCCTACCGAGAGTCAACCAGGTTCCCGCTGCCGGAAAAACCGAGCCCAGCCCCGACCCGAGTCAGCAACCGGGTGGGAATGTTGCCAGCGGCGATGCTGCGCCGCCAGCCAGTAACAGCGGGACTCCATCCAACCCCGGCGCGGAGGTCGTGGTTATCGACCTGATGAAGCTGTCCGGCGAGGCCAGGGATGACAACCAAGTCGATGCAGGGGCGGCCGATACAACTGATATGTAATAGAACATCAACGTACCTGTCCAGGGTGATACAACGGAAAGGTAGTCACATTTATGAAGTATTCTGCCAACCTGACCATCATCGCGCTCGGATGTTTGCTGGCCCTGTTGATGGCGGCGATCGGCCCCCACCAGCCAGGGTCCACTCCGCCCTCGACCATCACCTCCGCCGCCACCGGCATCTATTGGGTGGAGGAGGCCAGCAAGGATGAGAACCGTTTCGTCAACCAGGTGGACGGCTATTCCATCACCATCCCCAAGCAGATGAATGCCGTAGATATGAGTGTTCCGGCCATAAGGTCGGTGCTGGAGGACGAACACCGGCGGGTGGAGACATATAAAGAGACCACCGGCCCGGAATTGTCCGCCGCCACTTATATGGAATATTCCAACCGCTGCCTGGACAATCAAGTCGACCACCAGCAGGCGCACACCGGGCAGCTGACTTTGAACGGCCTGACTGCAAAGGTGACCCAATGGTCGCGGGAGAAATTGCAGCGGATCGAAAATGACCGCAATTATTACACCTGCGTCGATATCGTGGGGGCCGACGCGGTATATACCTTTTTTATCAAATCGGACCTGCCCCTGGAACAATGCGGCGGCTACCTGGACATAATCAAGGATTTCCGCACCTTCCCGCCCAGCCGGCAGCCGGAGACCGCCCGTTTCAAACACACCGGGACCAGAGCCTGGAATGATGAGACCAGCCAGGCCTTCGACCGTTTTTTTAACCCCGCCAGCGAGATCACCTGGGGGATCTTTGAACCGACCGCGCCCCAGCAGATGGACCGCCTGCAGACCTTGGAGGAGCAGATGGACTATAAATTCCCCATCATCCTGATGTATTCCCATATCAAGGAATACCCGCCCGGCTATGTGGGGCAGGCCCTGGAAAAAGCCTATGCCGCCGGCAAACTGGTGGAGCTCACCCTTCAGAGCAAAGACGCAGCCCCGGGCGAGTCCAACATGGTCTATTCCATCCTGAACGGGGAGCAGGACCAATTCCTGCGCAGCTACGCCCAAGAGGTGGCTGATTTCGGCCATCCGGTGCTATTCCGCCCCTTCAACGAGATGAACGGCGACTGGTGCGCCTACTCAGGCTATCATACCTCCCGGGACCCGGAGATATTCAAGGAACTCTACCAATACATATACCGGATATTTACGGAGGCCGGCGCGGACAATGTGATCTGGATCTGGAACCCCAATGAGAGGGCTTTCCCGGATTTCAAGTGGAACAACGAGGTCATGTATTATCCCGGCAACCGCTATGTCGACGTGGTGGGACTGACCGGATACAATACCGGCACCTATTATCCCGGCGAGACCTGGCGCAGTTTCGCCGCCATCTATGATCCGCTCTGGACCAAGGCGGCAGCCTGGTATGACAAACCCATGATGATCACCGAATTCGCCAGCAGCAGCGTGGGCGGCAGCAAGGCGCAATGGGTGGCGGACATGTTCGCCGACCGGGCGAAATACCCGGGCATCAAGGTGGCCATCTGGTGGAACGGCTGTGATTTCGACCGGCACGGCAACATTGCCCGGCCGTACTTCATCGACGAGAGTGACGAGTTGGTGGCGATATTCAAAGACAACCTGTCCCAGCAGCCAACGGCCAAGGATTGAGAAGGAGGTATTCCATATGAAGAAAAAATGGGAGATTCTGATTCTGACCGCGGTTATAGCAGTAAGCCTTCTATTGCCGGCTCAGACCGCACTGGGTGCGACGACGGTACCGGTGACCCTGCCGGCCTTCAATGTCACTTTGAACGGGGTGGAGATCGATAACGACCGCAGTTCCTACCCATTGCTGGTTTATAAGGATATCACCTATTTTCCCATGACCTATTATGACAGCCGCTTCCTGGGCCTGGAAAGCAGCTGGAACGCCCAGCGGGGTCTGGCCGTGGTCAAAACCGGGGCGACCTGGGATTACCATCCCTATCGGAGCAATTCGCCCCACCTCAATGCCTACACCGCTCAAGTGGCCGGATTTTCCATCACCGTAAACGGCCAGAAAGTCGACAATCACGGCGAGGAGTATCCGCTGCTGCTCTTCCGCAACGTCACCTATTTCCCCCTGACCTGGCGATTCGCGGTGGATGAATTCGGCTGGGAGTACTCCTTTGACTCCGCTGGCGGCCTGGTCATCGA
>JAAYJY010000247.1 GCA_012522705.1 Syntrophomonadaceae bacterium
GCACATCCCTTGCCAATCACGCCACGGATTCCATAGAAAGAAATCAGGGATTTGATCTGCCACCCTTAAAGCTGATTGTTACTGAGCATCGGGCGGAGCGCAAGACTTGTTTGAGCTGGGGTACCGTTAACAAACCATCCTTCCCGGAATGGATAAGCCAGCCAGTGCAATATGGCCCTGCGGCCCGGTCCTCAACTGTGACGAGACCGGCGTACGAGTAGAGGGAAAACTGAACTGTCTGCATACTGCCAGTACTCCGGAGTTGACCTATTACAGCATTCATAGCAAGCGGGGCGGTGATGCCATGGATGAGATGGCGCTTATGCCCTTTTATACCGGAACCGCCAAACATGACTTTTGGAAGCCCTACTTCAAATACCGCTGTCGCCATTCCCTGTGCAACGCCCATCACCTGCGGGAGTTGACCTGGGTTGGGTCATCGAGAACGAGAACCAAACCTGGGCTAAGCAGATGCAAGATCTGTTGCTGGAGATCAAGGCGACGGTTGACGAGCATAAAGACAATTCCAAGGCATACCTGGAGCTAAAGCAGCTTTTGGATTTCGAATCACGTTATAGTAACATCATCAAGCTCGGGTATGAGGAAAACCCGGTTCTAGAATTCTGGGAAAAACATTAGGGCCAGCGGGGCAGACTTAAAAAGAGCAAGGCAAGAAATCTGCTGGAAAGACTTGATAAGCACCGAACGGAGACGCTGAATTTCATGACCGACTTTCAGATTCCCTTTGACAACAACCAGGCGGAACGAGATATCCGCATGACCAAAGTCAAGCAGAGGATCTCCGGGGGATTCAGGGCCCGCCAGGGCGCTGAGATATTTGGCCGAATCAGGGGTTATATCTCCACTATCAAGAAAAACCCTGCTCCGGGATTGGGGGCTATTCGTGATGCCTTTCTTGGCAAGCCTTTTATTCCTTAAGGTTCATAAACACCCTGAATATTTAATTCTGTTAGATTGCTTGTTGGATGCCTGAGTAGTTATAAGCGCTCCTTTAATAAACCAATCCTTACTTCAAATTACTCTTGCTTTCGCAGTATTTCATTTCATCAGTGAATAGCATACCTCTTGAATATTACATCGCTGTGTAATACTGGATGACAATATGTACGCTTTATATAATTTTTACACAAGAAGTTTTAGAAAAAGGGTAACTTGAGTAACTAATTCATAAACCCGAGAGGTTTTTTTGGCGAAAGGGCAACAAGATCATCCCCTCAAAATATAAGCGGGGATCGTTACGGTCTGGCGCAGGCGCTGACCGGGCAATTCCAGTTCAAACCATGGAGAGGTAACTGGTAGGGTAAAGCCAATCCGACCAGGAATGCCACGCGGGAAATCCTTGACCTTGTTCCCGCGGGAATCAAACACAGCACCCTTAGGAGCCACGACCTGGCTGTCACGGACGACTTCTGCAAAGATCCTCAAGAAATCCTGCAGTTCAGATACAATCATATAATCCCATAGATTGACATGGGTGCCGGTATCATGACTGCCCAATTGCTTCAATGCAACTTCATCTATAGCCTCCCCTACTCCGACCAGCACACATTTAAGAGAAGGACGCTTATTTGCAACTGTTTCACTGGCCAATTGATTGGTATACTTTATAACCTCGTTGAGGTCATCGATTTGGCCGTCAGTCACAAACACAATCAATCCAAGGGGAGCATCTTTAAATCTATCGGCAAAGTATTTAAGAGCAGGTAACAACAAGGATTTATCTCCGAACATCATCTGCTCTGGACCGTCTAGGGTTAAGCTGGCCGCTTCATTAGCCGTGATTTCGCCTACGGTTTCTAGTTGGCTGCCATTGCCCCCGCTAAAATAGATGAGAAGGGTTGAAGCATCAAAATCCATCCGGCTGGCTAGATAGGCTATCAGCTCTGGGGCGATAAAGTCCATGGTGTTAGGCGATAGACGGATGAGGCCCTTGGCGAGAGCATCGGTGACTGCAGGTTGCTTCAGGGACTTGGCCCGGCGCCCATCCCGGTTTTCGGAGCTGATCCATCCCTTGCCTTGATAATCGTTATAGTGTTTATATGGAAGAGAGCCGATCACCCGGCGGCCATACTCTACTTTCATGGAGGCGCTGGCGTCAATAGCCAGTCCTGTAGTCCAGGCTCGGCTGAAACGGTTCTGGGGCTCTCCCAATAAGGTCAGCTGGATATGAAAAAGCTGCCCGCGCTTACGTACCGTGACATTACTGAATTCCCCGATGGTGTCATGGGCAGCGATAGTAAAGTCTATGTTGTTGATCTCGCTTATGGCTAAAAAATGCTCGTCGCTTGACATGTCCTGCCTCCTGCCCAATTATGGGCCCAGATGGTGATCGATGCTCGTTGCTACAGTATTCTAGCATGGGTATAACCGTTAAGGAAACAACCCGGTGCTCAACATATGCGGGGTGCTAGGTCATAGAACGGGAATGGGAGGCTAGTAAGCAGGGAGCATCGTAGTGGCCGCTACCCCGACAAGGATCAGACCAGTGATACGCACATACAGACTGAACCACTTGATACCCAACCGCTCATAATACTTAAGATCCATCAAACCAGAAGGGTAGATTATCAGAACCAAGCCGACGAAGGCTACCAGAGCTGGGATGACGATGTCTATTAAAAGGGGATTACCGGAGATGAACTGAACCAGCAGAGTGCCTAAAAAGATAAGTGCCCAAACCATCAGCATGTTTTTGAGCCGTGGAAGCTCTTGGTTGTGGGAACGGACAAAGAAGTGGATGGCTTGCTTGCACCGCTCCGAGCAATAAGGCAATTCCCGGGTATGCCGGCTACCTTTTTCCACAATGCGAACCGCCGTTTTTTGGTCGGCTGGCTGCTTCTTACAGTTTGCGCATCTGGCCATCAGTCTTGCCTCGTTTCCAAATCAAGTATGGGCTATGTAACCAGCTGTAAAGACGATATTACTATTATAATAATAATCGCCACCAAATGTATATGATTGCTGCCAACTAATCAGGCCTGTTTGTGGATGAATTCCGCTTGGGCTTGGATATTTGACACGCCTATAGGAAAGTGTTAAAAAGAGCAAAGGTAGCCAAGTCTTTAGTCTCACACCCAACCATGGTTTGATATTGTGGAGAAAAAGCTAGTAACAAAAACTAAGGAGTAAAAGGCATGAACACCAACAACCCGCCCCTGCCGACCAATTTTATTCAGGCGATAATCAACGATGACCTAAAAAACAACAAAAATAATGGCAGGGTCCATACCCGGTTTCCACCCGAACCCAATGGATATTTGCATATTGGCCATGCCAAGGCCATTTGCCTTAATTTTGGCCTGGCGGCAGCCAACCAAGGTTTATGCAACCTGCGCTTCGACGATACCAACCCCAGCAAAGAGGATGTCGAATACGTGGAGTCGATACAGACGGACGTGAAATGGCTTGGTTTTGATTGGGAAGACCGGATGTTTTATACCTCAGACTATTTTGAGAGGCTGTACGAATATGCTCTGGGGCTGATAAAATCCGGAGACGCCTATGTTTGCAACTTAAGCGCCCAGGAAATAAGAGAATTCCGGGGCACCCTTACCAGCCCCGGCCAAGACAGTCCTTACCGGAATCGCAGCGTGGAAGAGAATCTGGACTTGTTCCAAAGAATGAAAGCAGGGGAATTTCCAGATGGGTCCCGGGTACTGAGAGCGAAGATCGATATGGCCTCCCCCAACCTGAATATGCGAGACCCGGTGCTGTACAGAATCCTTCGGGCGACACATCATAGGACCGGTGACAAATGGTGCATATATCCTATGTATGACTATGCACATCCCCTTTCCGATGCCTTGGAAAGCATAACCCATTCCATCTGCACCTTGGAATTTGCTGATCACCGTCCCCTCTATGATTGGGCTCTGGAGAAAGTGGACTATTCCAGAGAAGCGGAGGGTCAGCCCCAGCAGATCGAATTTGCTCGTCTTAACCTATCCCATACCGTAATGAGCAAGCGTAAACTGCGCGAACTAGTCATGCAGGGTTATGTTGACGGTTGGGATGATCCCCGTATGCCGACCATATCAGGACTCAGGCGGCGGGGTTATACGCCTGAATCCATCCGCGATTTTTGTGACCGCATCGGGGTAGCTAAACGCGATAGCATGGTTGACATGGCCCTATTGGAGCATTGCATTCGAGAGGAATTAAACCTGCAGGCACCTCGAGTTATGGTAGTTTTGCGCCCCCTGCGGGTAGTAATCGAAAACTATCCGGAAGGCCAGGTTGAATGGCTGGAAGCGGAAAACAACCCTGAAAACCCAGCCATGGGCAGCCGGCCAATCCCTTTCTCCAGGGAGATTTATATCGAGCAGGAGGACTTCATGGAAAACCCGTCCAAGAAATTCTTCCGTCTCTCGCTGGGAGGGGAGATTCGCTTGAAGAACGCATATATCATCAAATGTGAATCGGCGGTAAAGGACGAAAATGGAGCGATTCTAGAACTGCGCTGCACATATGACCCGGATAGTCGCAGCGGCGGGGCTACCAGCGGAAGAAAAGTCAAGGGGACTTCCCATTGGGTCTCAGTTGACCACGCCATTAAAGCCAAGGTTAGGCTATATGAGCACTTGTTTAGCGATGAAAACCCCGATGAAAACGAAGAAGGCGGAGCCGACTATAAATCGGAACTGAACCGCAATTCCATCACGGTGCTGGAGGATTGCCGTTCGGAGCCTGGGCTGGCCGCAGCCGAACCCGGCAATCGCTTTCAGTTTCTGAGACAGGGCTACTTCTTCGTCGACCCCTTCGATAGCAAGGAGGGAGAATTGGTGTTTAATCGAATAGTATCCTTACGTGATACCTGGGCCAAGGTACAGAAGTCGAAATGATGATGATTATATAACGAAGACTGAATTTTTGAGGTCATGTCCCCAGACATACCGGCGGCCCGATTATATTTGCATGAACAGCGGGCTGTTATACGTTATGGATTTTACCGTGAAAAATTGGGGAGTTGTTAGTATAATGAGAAAGGAATTTCGTAGGAGAAGAGGCTCCCGATGCAGATACATATATTGGCTAGTGGTAGTACTGGTAACGCTGTTTTATTGGAAATGGGCGGCTGCAAGGTATTGGTGGATGCAGGTATCAGCTGCCGGAGGATTGAGCGGGGTCTGGCGGCGGTCGGCTTGGCGGTGTGCGATTTGGACGGGGTATTGATTACTCATGAGCATTCGGACCATGTCAAAGGGGTACCGGTACTGGTTAAGAAGCACCGAGTGCCTGTGTATGCCAGACCGGCTACTTGGAATTATATGAGGGAGACAGAGAAGATTCCCCGCGAATGCCGCCGTGACATCGGCGTAAAGATTGACTTCGGCCCTTTGCAGGTAGTGCCTTTTCCGGTTTCCCATGATGCGGTTGACCCGGTGGGCTTCTGCTTTTATTACAAGGAACAGAAATGGGTCGTGGCAACGGATTTCGGGATGATAACCCGCTCGGTGGCTGAAGCGCTGGCCTATGCCGATGTTGCCGTACTGGAGTCCAATCATGACCCGGAAATGCTACAGGCAGGGCCTTACCCTCTTTACCTAAAGCAGAGAATCATAGGGAAGAGGGGCCATTTATCCAATAATGACGCCGGTATTCTATTAGCCAAAATCCCCCGGGTGCAAAATATGCAGGTATTCCTAGCCCACCTTAGCCAGCATAACAACCTCCCTCACCTGGCTGAACGAACCGTCTGTGATGTTCTCCGCCACCATGATTGTGCGGTTGGCGAGGATGTTATTCTGCATTGCACTCATCCAGATCGGACCACTAGTCTGGTGATTTAGCCCCAGACTTCTCAGGTCGAGGTCGTGTGGGCCCGATGGGTATGCATGAGACTCATTTTCCGCGCCCATATAGGCTTGGAAAAATAAACATTAAAAGAACGGGCGTTCAGAAAGGGATTCCAGAAAAGATGGCGAAACCAGTCCAATAGAGCTATAACGTTACGGGAGAATCGCCATAAGAAGTCTGACTCCTACTGTACAAATCATGGAAGCTGGAGCAGCTCCGCAAATTGCGGCTAGGTGCGATGAAATCAAATTAGCAGACACAATTAACCAGCTGGTTATGTGGGATGATAAACAATGCAAATTATCTCCTGGAACAAGAATTGAAGCGATTATTATCAATGTACTTTCGGCACGCAAAC
>JAAYJY010000248.1 GCA_012522705.1 Syntrophomonadaceae bacterium
AGACATCGGCCGGGGCTTCATCACTATCCCCGGGGGGCACCGGGGGGGATTGGCCGGGCAGGCGGGACTGACCGGCAACCAAACCAGGACGATGAAGCATTTCTCGGGAGTGGCCTTTAGGGTCGCCCGTCAGGTGCGGGGTTGTGCGGACGGGATCGTTCGCTTCATGGCAGCCCGAGAATGGCCCCCCGCCAATACCCTTTTGATCTCGCCGCCCCGCAGTGGTAAGACAACCATTTTAAGAGAGTTGGCCCGGATAGTGTCCGAGGGTTGGGATCGCCGCCGAGGTTGTAATGTGGTGATTGTGGATGAGCGTTCTGAGTTAGCTGGTTCTTATAAGGGCCAGGCTCAGATGGATGTCGGGCCCCGCACCGATGTCCTTGACAGTTGTACCAAAGCCGCGGGGATGATAATGGCCATACGCTCACTAGGCCCCCAGGTCATCATCACCGACGAAATCGGACGGCGCGAGGATGTTGACGCCATCCGCGATTGTGTCAATGCTGGGGTAAGTGTTGTCACCAGTGTGCACGGACGTGACCTTGACGAATTGAGGAAACGTCCCCAGATCAGGGAGTTGCTGGAGTCCAATGCCTTTATGAACATAGTGGTTTTATCCCGGCGCCGGGGGCCGGGGACGATAGAGAGCATAAAGAGGGGGGATCTTTGATGCTGGGGGCAAAAATGCTGGGAGTCTTGTTGATCATAGGTGGATGCGGCTGCTATGGACTGATGAGCGCCAGCCGGCTCCATAAAAGGGTGGAGCAGCTTCTCAGTATGCGGTTGGCACTGGCCTGCCTGGAAAACGAGATAAGCTATCTCCGCACTCCCTTGCCAACCGCTCTGAGCCGAGCGGCCGATAGCTCCGCCGAACCGGCCCGCAGCCTGTTCGCTGGCATCAGCCAGGATTTACAGACCCGGGACGGTATCACCATAGATGAGGCTTGGCAGCACAACTTGGATTCTCTTAGCCGCCGGGCCGACCTCAATAGTCAGGACCTGGAATTGCTGCAGATAGTGTCTCCCCAATTAGGTATGTCCGGAGTAGAGGAACAGGTAAAACTGCTGGCCATGGTGCAGCAGCAGTTAAAGGTGCAGGAAGGCCAAGCCCGGCTGGAAGAGGATAGCGGACGCAAATTAAGAATTTATGGAGGCTTTGCTTTTGGTGCCACAGTGGTCCTGTTGCTGCTCTGAATCTCTTCTGCAGCGGACAGCGGGATTTGGGGGATGAGGGGACTGGTCGGGAAAATTGAATTAGGAGGTATAAACCATGAACATCGACATTCTCTTCCGCATAGCCGGTATCGGTATTTTGATATCAGTCTTGTGTATTGTTCTGAAACAGGCCCAGAAGCAAGAGCAGGCGGAAATGCTGACTCTGGCTGGAGTGGTAGTGGTACTCATCATGGTCGTGCAATTGATGAACCAGCTCTTCACCACGGTGCGTTCTGTATTCGCCCTGTAACCGGGATCTCGGAAGGGTACAATTGACATGGATATAGCTCAAGTGATTGGACTGGCTTTGGTCACAACCGTATTTCTGATGATTTTGCGACAGGAAAGACCCGTTATGGCTGTCTTGCTCAGTCTGGCATTCGGGGTGATCATATTCATCGCAATGATGGATAAACTGTCAGCCATAATTGACATCATGAAGGAAATGACGCAAAGGGCCGGTATCAACAACTTCTTCCTCGGCACCCTGCTTAAAATTATGGGAGTAGCCTATCTGGGCGAGTTTGCCGCCGTCATCTGCCAGGATGCGGGTGAACAGGCGGTAGCCAAAAAGATCGAATTCGCCGCCAAAATAATCATTGCCGTGCTGGCTTTGCCCATCCTGGTAGCCATATTGGAATCGCTCCTGGAACTGATGCCCGGATAATAACAGATTAGCAGGTGATGGCACGTGGTAAAAACAATCAGCTTAATTATACTGGCGGCTTTCCTGTTATTACCCCAT
Source organism: Syntrophomonadaceae bacterium (assembly GCA_012522705.1). Classification (GTDB taxonomy): domain Bacteria; phylum Bacillota; class Syntrophomonadia; order Syntrophomonadales; family Syntrophomonadaceae; genus PHAA01. Next base: position 1,961 of record JAAYJY010000248.1, read on the forward strand.
CCGGGCCCGGTGATGGCTGCCTCGGAACCGGTCGCTCCGACCTTTTCTGTCCAGGATACCGTGGACAGCCTTGATTTGGAGGAACTGGAGGCTTTCAAGGACTATATGGAAGGTGAACCAGATCCGTTCCTGACCGGAAAAAGCGTGCGGGAATGGCTGGCCGACTTTGCCAAGGGGGATTGGAAGTTTGATTTTGGGCTGGTCACCGAGACCATCATAAAATTTCTTTTTAAAGAGATTTTGGCAAATTCCAACCTGTTGTCCAAACTTATCATCCTAGCAGTCCTCGCAGCCTTGCTGATCAATCTGCAGACATCATTTGCTTCTGGAATAGGACGGTTATCCTATCTGGTTTGTTTCTTGGCTATGTGTGCTCTGGCCCTTGGTAGTTTCAAGGTAGCCCTGGGTATAGGTCAGCGGACTATCAGCAACATGACCGATTTCATGATGGGAATTCTGCCGCCGATGATGGCCCTGGTAATCGGGCTTGGCAATCTGAACACCTCAGCCATCCTGTTTCCCCTGCTAATGACAGTAGCCACCTTGTTTGGCAATGCCGTAAAGAATATTGTGTTCCCATTGATAATCATGTCGGCACTGTTAAGCCTAGCCAACCATCTTTCCGAAACCATCCGGGTGGAAAGACTAGCCCGCTTCTGTTCCCAACTGGCTCAAATAACCTTGGGATTTCTCATGACGGTTTTTGTCGGGGTACTGACCCTGCGCTCGCTATATGCTTCGGTTCTGGATAAAGTCGCTCTGCGCACCACCCGTTTCGTTACCGACAACGCCATACCTATCGTCGGCAAGATGGTGGGAGATACGGTGGAAGTGGCTGCCGGCTACGTGATGATGATCAAGGATGCTCTGGGTATTTTTGCGGCGCTCGTCATCCTGGCAATAATCATCTTCCCGGTGCTCAAGATTGCGGCTCTCGGTTTGATTTATAAACTGGTGGCGGCAGTGGTCGAACCGCTGGGAGATGTTAAAACCGCAGCCATCCTAGAGGTTATGAGCGCTCACCTATTTCTGCTGATGGCGGCTACGGCGGCGGTAGCGGTGATGTTTTTTATCATGATCGCCATCCTGGTAGGAATGTCCACAGGATTCTCCATGCTGCGATGAAGGAGGGATTGATATGGAGATATTGGGGGAGATAGTTAGGAATCTATTGGTGATCATCATCATAGCTTCCATTCTGGAAATGATGCTGCCCGAAGGCAACACCCGCCCTTTCGTGCGTCTGACGGTGGGCATGTTTGTACTCATCGCTATCCTGGTTCCCACCCTCAATTATTTGTCCGATGGTTACAGTTTTCGGGTGTCAGCCTGGGATGACAGCACCCAAGGGTATGACTCCAGCTATATTGACAGCACCGTCAACAACATTCAGGGACTGATAAAGGATCAGAGCAGTTCTTTGCTCCGGAAAAAGCTGGAGGAACAGTTGACCGCAGTGGCTATCCTGGTTCCAGGGGTTGACGATGTCCAAGCCGATCTGACTCTGGATCAGAACGGCAATCCCCGCAAATTGGGTTTGATCGTACGTTCATCCAGGTCCGAGGATAACGGCAATGTAAAGCCGGTTGAGGTTTGGGCAGGAGCCGAAGCCGAAACCGACCGTGACCGGATCGAGATTACCGGCAAGATGACCAAAATCATTACCAATCTTTATGGCTTGGAAGCCGAGGATATTGAGATCGTATTTGAAGGGAGCTGAAGCTATGTTGGAAAAATGGGGAAGGAAATGGGGCGTCGATGCCGGAGGCCCGACGGGGGGTAAATACGGTTTATACCTACTGGTGGCGGCGGTATGCCTTGGCTTGCTGGCCCTCTTATGGCCCCCTGCCGACAACCAGTCACTGCCGGAATCCCCCCTCCCGGTCAGCCAGACCGGCGGGATCTACCAGGCCCGGACCGCACTGGTAGATGATTTGGAGCGGGTGTTATCACTAGTCGAGGGGGCTGGCGCGGTCCAGGTCAGCATCACCTTGAGTTCGGATGGGATGAGGAGTTATGCCTGCAACACCAAGACCGAGCGCCGGGTGACCCAGGAGGCGGACAGCATGGGCGGAGACAGGGAGGTTACGGAAGAAAACCAGAGCAGTGACCTGGCCATTTCGGGGGGCGATGCCCTTCTGGTGGAGGACCGCGCTCCCGAGGTGGTGGGGGTGCTGGTAGTGGCGGAGGGGGCTGCTGATTATCTGATCAAGGAGAGGTTGACCGATGCCACCACGGTTCTCTTAAACGTGTCTCCCCATCAGGTCAGGGTTGAAACCCGGAAAGGAGCAGCGGGGCAATGATGATCAACAGGGAAAAAGCCACGATAGTCCTGACTCTGGCCGCAATCGCTATCATGCTCCTGATCGGGTTAAAGCTAATCAGTGGATATTTGGAGATCCGCACCCCGCCGGCTTCGACTGGCGATGTGCCAGTTGCGGATACTATGGGGGAAGAAAGCTGGGTGGTCAATGCAAACGAGGAAGACCGGGGAGGATTTCTCTCTGAGTACCGTTTGGAGAGGGACCGGGTGCGCAGCAGAGAAACAACCTTGCTGCGGGAGATCGCTACTGACGCGACCAGCACGGCTCGGGCCCGGGAAGAGGCTTTTGCCAGATTGGTGGCGATCGCGGACCGGGAGGAAAAAGAACTGCAGGCCGAAGCCCTGGTCAAAGCTCAAGGTTTTGTTGATTGCGCAGTTATAATGAACCCGTCTGCCACCATGGTGATGATCTCGGGCAGTGCGGCCGATACCGGCGGGCAGGACAGGATCAAAAAATCGGTCAGCATGGCTACCGGGCATACCGAAAAAAGCGTTAGCGTCCTGCAGATTGGAACTGGTAATTAGGGTCATGGCAACTGCCGGTTAACCAATTGAAATAAATGGGTTTAATCACTATAATAAAGAAGCATTGTAAATTCGGACCGACCGGGGCTTGGGCAGGTCCGGCAACAACGGTTGAGGGCTATAACCAGGAGTTTTCGCCCACAGGGACGGTGGTAAAGCGTTCTTTGCTGACATAAAGACTATTTGCCAGCTGGGCGCTAATCTTCCCGATGGGACTACAATATTCCCGTCAGCCGAAGCAACGCTTATATCAGAGGAGTGAAGAAATGAATTTGGAAGAGATACGGGAACTCGTTATGCTGCTTGATAAGACTAGTCTAACTGAGCTGAAGGTCGAGACAGAGGATTTTAAATTAACCCTTCGCAAGGGCTTAAGCCGGCCTGAAGCCATCCCAATTCCAGAGCCGAAGGCAGAAGACAAAATGCCAGTCCTGCTGCCATCCAGGGAAGTGACGCCGGCTCAGGAGCTGGTCAGCATCAGTTCGCCCATGGTGGGGACTTACTACCAAGCTCCATCTCCGGATAGTGAACCGTTTGTCAAGGTGGGCGACATCGTGAACAAGGGTCAGACCTTGTGCATAGTGGAAGCAATGAAACTGATGAATGACATCAAGTCGGATTATGATGGAACCATGGTTGAGGTAGCAGTGGAGAATGGTCAGCCGGTGGAATACAACCAGGTATTATTCTGGATCAAACGGAGCTAGGGGTGTTAATTTGTTTACCAGGGTATTAATAGCCAATCGCGGGGAAATAGCCCTGCGGGTGATAAGGGCCTGCCAGGAGATGGACATCGAGGCGGTAGCGGTATATTCTGAGGCGGACCGGGACAGCCTGCATGTCAGAATGGCCGATGCAGCAGTCTGCATAGGCGGGGCCCCGGCCAGTCAGAGCTATCTGCATGCAGCCAATACCATTTCCGCCGCCCTAAACAGCGGATGTCAGGCAATTCATCCGGGATACGGTTTCCTGGCCGAAAATGCTCGTTTTGCCGAGTTATGCCGGGCCAATAACCTGAAATTCATAGGTCCCCCGGCACCCATAATTGGGTTGTTGGGCGACAAGGTAAAAGGAAAAGAGATAGCCCAGAAGGTGGGGATACCAGTAGTGCCGGGCAGCGAAGGAGCGGCAGGAAGCCTGGAAGACACCATCAATTTGGCTGAATCGATCGGTTACCCGATTATAATCAAAGCCTCGGCTGGGGGCGGAGGCCGCGGTATGCGTCTGGCCCACAACAAATCAGCGCTCAAAGAAGCCCTTGGCATGGCTCGCCTGGAGGCAGGTGCGGCTTTTGGGAATGATGAGGTCTACATAGAAAAGTATATAGAAGAACCCCGGCATATAGAGATCCAACTGCTGGGCGATGAGTATGGCAATATAATCCACTTGGGTGAGAGAGACTGCTCCTTACAGCGGCGCCACCAAAAAATGCTGGAAGAATCACCGTCCTCGTTTGTGGATGAAGAGCTGCGGGACCGGCTGGGGGAAGCGGCGATAAAGGTCGCTCAGGCTTCCAATTATACCAGTGCGGGTACGGTAGAGTTTCTGGTGGACAAGAATAAAAACTTTTACTTCATAGAGATGAATACCCGGGTTCAGGTCGAACACCCGGTAACAGAAATGGTAACCGGGATCGATATAGTCAAGGAACAGATTAAGATTGCGGCTGGTGAGAGACTGGGCTACGGTCCGGAAGATGTCATGATCAAAGGCTGGGCCATCGAATGTCGGATAAACGCCGAAGATCCCAGTAATGATTTCCAGCCATCGCCAGGGCTGGTGTCCCATTACCTGCCGCCCGGCGGACCAGGAATCAGAATCGATTCCTGCGTCTATACCGGCTATAATATCCCTCCTTTTTATGACTCCATGATAGCCAAAGTCATAGCTTGGGGGCGGGACCGGGAGGAGGCCATTGCCAGGATGAGGCGGGCACTGCAGGAGTTCACAGTCACGGATGTGGCTACCACCATACCTTTTCATCTGCAGGTCCTTGATAACGCATTCTTTAGAAGGGGTGAGGTATACACCAACTTTATATCCCGGCGTATGAACAATATCTAACCGACGAATAGGGGGATGCTCAAACGTTGATAATAATTGCCAGGGTCTGTTAGAATATGAGTATAAAAAACTGGAGGTGTGAACCAATGGACAATATCAAACCAGAAATCCCCAACGACTTAGGCGTTATCCGTATTGCCGACGAGGTGGTGTCCACAGTGGCCGGGCTGGCTGCCATCGAGGTGGAAGGTGTAGCGAATATGAGCGGCGGTTGGGGTACTGACCTGGTGGAAAGATTAGGCCGGAAGAATCTGAGTAAGGGCATCAAGGTGGAATCCACCGGGGATCAAACCAGTATCGATATATTTATTATTATCGAGTTTGGGTATGCTATTCCCAAGGTAGCCGAAAGTGTTCAAAGGGAGGTAAAACAAGCGGTTGAAACCATGACCGGCTTGACGGTGACAGCGGTTAACGTACATGTGGTGTCTGTCGCCACCAAGAAATCTATTGAAGAAGCATCCCTTGAGGCTGAGGCAGAATAAACGCTGGGCATTACATAGAGATAATCCCCTTGCCAAAACGGGGGGTTATCTCTATTGTAGCTGATGAGGAGGTGCGGACATGACATCCATCGGTAGGTTGGTCTTATTTGTATATAACTTGATTTTTCTGGGCCTGGCTGGACTTACCGTAGCCGCCACCCTGGGCTGGTTGGATCCCCAGGTATATGTGAATTCCATTCTGGGCTCCACCCAAAACCGTATGATTGCGGGGGTAGTGGGAATTTTGGTGGGATTTCTGGCCTTATTGATGTTGATTTGGTCTCTAAAACCATCACCCCACGCCGATGCCGTTATGGTGGACAAGGGTATTGAAGGCGAGGTAACCATGAGTATCGCTGCGGTCAAGGCTATCATTATGAAGGCTGTTCGCCAGGTTGAGGGGGTCAGAGAGCTTAGACCCGAGGTGGCCCATTCCCCTAACGGGGTAAAGGTAAAACTGCACACTATGATTAACCCCGAGCACAATGTGCCGGAGTTGGCACAGTCGCTTCAAGCTGTAGTTCGGGAGAACCTGGAGAAGGTGGGAGGACTGCAGGTGGCGGAGATAAAGGTGATGATAGATGACTTCGTTGCCGCTGGCAAATAAGGAGAATTTATCATGTTCGAAGAATATTTCAGCTATGTAATGACTGAGCATCGGGGCAAAGCTATAGGTGTTGCTCTAGGACTGCTAGCCAGCGTATTGTTTATAAGCTTCGGCTTCTGGCGGACGCTTTTCATAGCCCTGTGCATATTGGTCGGCTATCAGGTGGGCAAAAAAATCGATCAGCAGGTAGACTTGGAATTATGGATCAAAGGCCTGTTTAAAAAATAGGTACCGGTGATCGTGA
>JAAYJY010000249.1 GCA_012522705.1 Syntrophomonadaceae bacterium
ATTTTTGTCTAAATCCTCAGCCTGGGCCTTAATCCGACTGCCGCAAAACCGATTGGTCAAGGCGCGCCTGTACTGCGGAGAGACTGTCAGCCGCTTCGGCCCGCCATCCTAAACTTGGTCCGGATGCCGTAGCATTGACCCCTACTCAATTATGCTGAAGGCCGGACGGGCCATATCACCGTTGGAATATTTGTCACCCGGGAATACCCGGCTGCCTAGCTCGACCGTCTTCCCTATAACCTCCATGGTCACTTTCTTGGGGTCCATAGAAACCAGATTGCCCATGATCCAGGGCCCTTCGTCCAGCGCCACCATTACAATCGTATAGGGCAGTTCATTCTCTCGGCCCTCTCCGCCGATGTAGGAGGTGGTGAACGTGGTTATTTTACCATTCCCGCTCATCTGCACAACTTCCAGGTTGGTGCTGGCGCATTCGGCGCAGACCATCATCGGGGGACAGGTAATATTCCCGCAATCGGTACACTTTAATCCCAATAATTTGTCCTTTTTTAGTGATTTGTTGTATTCTTGCCAGGTCAGCTTGTAATCCATCACCGTCTACCTCCTTTATTGATTGGTCAAAATCATGCTGAGCAGGACTCCGTCCCCTCCCAGGGTGTCAACGATCCCGTATTTGGCTCCCTCGACCTGCCGCCCCTGCTCCGCCATGTCGCCCCTTAATTGCCGGGTTATCTCATAAACCTGAGAAACACCGGTAGCTCCAATGGGATGTCCTTTAGCCTTTAAGCCCCCGGATATATTGATGGGTATCTTGCCTCCAAGCCTGGTCTCTCCTTTTTCCCACGCTGCCCCGGATTTGCCGTATTCGAAGAATCCCAGCCCTTCCGCAGCGATCATGGCCGCGATGCTGAAACAGTCATGCAATTCACAGATATCCATATCCTGAGGGGTAAGGCCGGCCATTCTATAGGACTGCTGGCTGGCCAATTCCCGGGCACGGATGCGGGGCAGGTATTTGTACTGCGAACTCAATTTGCCGGAAGACGCCTGCCCTAGCCCGGCAAAGTAAACGGGTCTTTTAACCAGTTTCTTGGCCACTTCCTCGGAAGCTATGACCACCGCTGCCGCCCCGTCCGAAAAGGGGCAGGCATCCTGCAATTGGATGGGGGTAGATACCATAAAACTCTTCAGCACGTCTTCTTTGGTGATCGGCTTTTGAATCTGGGCGTTGGGATTTTTCATAGCGTATTCATGGGATTGTACTGATACCGCCGCCATCTGCTCTTTAAGGGTGGCCAGCGGAATATTATATTGGTTCGAATAGAGGTGCGCCAGCAACGCAAAAACGGCCGGGAAGGTAAAGCCAGACGGGAATTCATAACGGGAATCACCGTACATGGCAAAGGTACGCGTGGCCAAACCGGTAGTCATGGCGGTGCTCTTTTCGGTCCCGCCCACCAGCATGATGTCATAGTATCCGGAAGCTACCCACATGACCGCGTCTCTTACCGCCATACTCCCGGAAGCGCAAGCTCCTTCGAAGCGGCTGGCAGCCACATTGAAGCAGCCTATATCATTGGCGAAAAACGATTGGATCATACCCTGACCTTCCTCAAAAGGCCCCAGAACATTGCCCACATTGATCGCCTGTACGTCCTTCGGAGTAATGTTGGCTTCATTCATAGCATCCAGGGATACTTCAGCCAGCATCTCCAGAGAGGTCTTAGGCGAATTGAAACAAAACTTGGAATGACCAGTACCTATGACTGCTACTCTTCTCATTATTGATTCCTCCTTTTGATCTTCTTCGGGATTAAACCTTACCGCCGCTGAGGGCCAGAATAAATGTCAGTATTCGATTTCCCTCTATTTGGGAGCCAAACGAAGCGCCCCGTCCAACCGGATGGTCTCCCCGTTCAACATGGGATTTTCAATGATCTGCTCCGCCAGCAGGGCAAATTCCTCGGGTTTCCCCAATCGGGAGGGGAAAGGCACCATCTTGCCCAGCGCTTCCTGAATGTTTTCAGCCAGGCTGGCCATCATCGGGGTCCAGTAAAGCCCGGGGGCAATGGTGCAGATGCGAATCCCCATTTCGGAGAGGTCCCGGGCCACCGGCAGGGTCATACCCACCAGGGCGGCTTTACTGGCAGCGTAGGCAGTTTGGCCCACCTGGCCGTCAACGGCGGCAATGGAGGCGGTGTTGATCATTACCCCCCGGCCGCCTTCGTCATTCAGTTTATTCTCGATCATCTTGGCGGCCGCCAGCCGCATCACGTTGAAAGGCCCCACCACATTTACTTCCAGGGTTTTGCGAAATAGCCCCAGATCATGCGGTCCCTTTTTGCTGACCAATTTTGCTCCCGGGGCTATCCCCGCGCAGTTGATGGCGATGTCGATCTGCCCGTATTGCTGCTGGGCCAAATCAACTGCGGCCTGGACCTGATCCGCTGCGGTAATATCAGCCTTGCAAAAAGCTACCTTTGCGCCCAGTTCCCGGGCTATGACCGCACCAGCCTCTTCATTAAGATCAATTATTACCACTTGGGCACCTTTGGCGGCCAACATCCGGGCAGCGGCTTCACCCAAACCGGATGCTCCGCCGGAAACCAAAGCCGTTTTTCCTTCAATCTTCATCCTCTTTCCTCTCCTTTCTGGGATTACAGCCCCAGACCACGGCTGATGACCAGTTTCATTACCTCCGATGTCCCGGCATAAATGGTCCCGCTATCATTCCGATGGCCGATCCTGGAACGCTGAATATATGAGGCATGGTCCCTTTACCTGGACCAGTCGCAAGGGCTGTGCCAGATCAACCAAGCCCATTTTACCGGCCTTGTTAAGCGCTTCACAATCCAAACAGCGGCAATTTGGCAGTGCTCACTCTATTGAAATTAAGCATTATTGCCTTCATCCCGTGCAGTATTGCTTCGTGTTTCTGGAACGTTTTTACAAATGCCATGATCTGGGCCTTATCGTTTGATCTCAGGTCAGACCAATCAATTTTCGTGCAGGCAAATCTGCCTGGGGAATCGGGCCAGGTGTGGCATAATTACCGGGAATCTTGCATGATGGGCAAAAAAAAAGAAAGACCCTGGCGGGTCCTGCTGGCGGGTCTTGGCTTTCAATATGAATCTGATCCGGGCCGAAATATCATGACGAAATCCAGTTTTTATTCATTATCCTTGGGAGGATCAGTAAGGGATATACCGTATTTGGCCGCCTTGCGCAATACCGTGGAAGAGTCGATGCCGAGCTGCTTGGCGACCTCGCGGGTAACCCGGTAACGGCTGTAGGCATGGGAGATGATTTCCTTTTCAACAAATTCCACCGCGTCTCTAATGGGAAGCACCCCTTCGACGGATATCTGGGGATGGATGTCCTGGCGCAGGGGGTTTTTCAGATTAATGGGCAGGTCTTGTCCGGTCAGCACATCCCTGGGGATAGTGACGATCATCCGCTCGATAACATTCTCCAGTTCTCGAACATTGCCAGGCCAGTTGTAATTCATCAAATCATCAATGGCATCAGACAGCAATTCCTTGTGCAGGTCGTATTTCTTGTTAAACAGCTTGATGAAATGAGCGGCCAGCAGTGGTATCTCGTCCTTGCGGATCCGTAGAGGCGGCACTTCCATCGGCACCACGTTGAGGCGATAGTAGAGGTCTTCCCGGAACTGGCCGCTGGCCACCAGTTGGGCTACATCCCGGTTGGTGGCGGCGATTACGCGTACATCGACGGGGATGGTTTTTTCCCCGCCCACCCGTATTATTTCCTTGCACTCAATCACCCTCAAAAGATTGGCTTGTAAACTGAAGGGCAGCTCGCTGATTTCATCCAGGAGGATCGTCCCCCCCTCGGCCAGTTCGAAGTAACCGGCCCGGCCTCCTTTTTTGGCCCCGGTGAAGGCTCCCGGGTCGTAGCCGAATAATTCTGATTCCAGCAGGTTCTTGGCGATGGCGCCGCAGTTTATCTTGATGTAAGGGCCGTTGCGGCGCGGGCTGCTGGTATGGATGGTCTCGGCGACCAGTTCTTTGCCGGTACCGGATTCCCCGGTGATCAGGACGGTGGAGTCCACCTGGGCGATACGGGTGACGTTTTCGAGCAGTTCCTTCATGACTCGTGAACCGGCGATCATTTTAGGAGCTCCATCATATTGCATTTGCAGGGCCCGCAGTTCAGATTCATAGTGTTTGCTCAAACCCTGGGCCTGCTCCAGCTGCTGTTTAAGCTGCATCAGCTCGGTGATATCGCGCACATTGGAAACTACCCGGAAGATTTTGCCCTTCCGATCGAAAACCGGGGTACCGGTGGTCAGGGCCATCCGCCCGGCCAGGGTTCGCTGCATTATGGTCACCGGTTTCCTCTCTTTTAGAACCAGGGCGCTGACCGATTCGGAAACAATGCCCCGCTCCCGCACCAAGTCCTCCACGTTATGGCCCACCATTTCGCTGCCCGGGACCCCGGTCAGGTTTTCAAAGGCCTCGTTGACCCGCAGGGTTATCCCCTCGCCATTGGTCAGGTAGAGTCCGTCATAAGACGACTCTATGATGGCATCCATTTCCCGGTTGAGTTCCTTGACATTCTCCAGCTCCCGGGATATATTCTCGAGCTCGGAGATATCCTGCAGGACCGCTACCGCCCCTACGATCTCGCCGTCTTCGAATATGGGCGTGCGGTTGGAAATGAATAGGGAGTCCTTCAGCCTGATCTTCTGTACCGGCTGGGGGCAGCCCGTAGCCAGGGTTTCCACCAGGCCGCTGTTGGGAATGACTTGCATGATCTCCTGCCCCAGCACTTCAGTGCTTTTTATGCCCAGGAATCTCTCCGCGGACCGGTTGAGCAGGTTGATTCTGCCGTCTTTGTCGATGGCCACGATCAGGTTATGGGTAGCATCCAGGATGGTCTGCTGTTCGTTGGACAGACACATGAAGGAGTTGAAGTAGGCGTAAGCCAAATCACTGCGGGTGATCATGCCTATCACCTGATCCTGGTCGACTACCGGCAATCGTCCCACACTTCGCTTGATCAGGTCGCTCACTTTTTCATCCGGGCGCCCGGTTTTCACGCTGGTGGCCATGATCTGTCCCACGGCAGTATTGGGATCCCCGCCCTGGGCGAACACCTTGTATATGTGGCTTTTAGTCAAAAGCCCGATCATCCGGCCCTGCTCGTCTGCTACCGGGGCCCCATCAATTTCGTGCTCGATGAATACCTGGCTGGCCTGGCGAATCGTATGGGCCGGGGTCAAAAACACCGGATTGGTGCTCATGATGTTCGAAAGTTTCATAATTATACCCCCAAGAATACCGTAGCTAAATCAGCGGGACCGGCTCCTCTGTTATTTCCCAGTATAACACAAGCGGTCCCCGGACCTGGGGACACTTGTATGAGCACAGGCGGCTTTCCCCTTTATTCAATTCTATTGGATGCAGCGGCGGCATATTACCCCGCACATGTCAATTTAAGATCTGTACGCCGGTGACGTATAGGATCTCGCAAGCTCCGTTGCCCGAATCGGTGCGGGTGAGGCTGCTCCGCCAGGGGCCATGGGGGAAGTTGACCTGGACCAGATAGCCCTGCAGGCGGATGTGGTCGTTCTTTCGAATCCCCCGCACCTGCTTGAGGATGTTCTGGTCGCTGTGGATTATGTGCACATTGGCGGAATGACTGCCGATGTAAGCGGGGCTGATTGGGGTATCAGCCGACCAGCGGTATGTGTAATAGCGCATGCTCTGGCTGTAGGAGATGGTGTCGTCGATGTCGGCGCGGTTCAGATCCCCCCAAGCCAGGGCGAAATCATACCTGGATACCTGGGCCGGGTAATCCCGCAGCCGGTTGGTGCTCTTGACCACCGCCTCGATATCATAGCTGGCCAGCAGCAACAGGGACACGTAACCCTCATCCCCCAGCATGTTGATGACCTGCCCGCCGTCCAAGCCCACTTGTACCGGGTCGGCGATATAGAGGGTGTAAGGCTGGCGGGGCCAGATGGTGTAGACCAGCAGCACCAGCGGGATTATGAAGATTACCGGCAGGCAAACCAGAAGCCGGCGGCTGAATTTGGCTCCCATCTCGCTGGCCGGGGCGATTTCCTCAGGCTGCAAGTTCATAACCCTCCTGCCCATGACCCTCCGGATCGATTCCTATTCATTAATATTACGAAATCGGTCCGCAAATAGAAACAGGCTGAGGTTCATGCCAACCGCAACCTGTCCTTGCGTTCTGAACACTTATATAACCTTGATCCACTTCACATCGAAACTCAGCAATTTTACGGCCGGCATGGCTGTCCGTCAGTATCATGGCCATGAATACTCTAGTTGCATTCGTTTATCGTGGTGCGAGTACGCATGATAATTCCGTCGGGATCAATCCGAGTCTACCCTTGGTCCGCGACTACCCAACGCTTTTATGGCTTGACCGACAGGCAGAACCAAACCTTCTCTATTCTATCGTTTTGCCTGATTATTAACGTTGCGCCCGCTGCTGCAACACATGGTCGGCGATCTGGGTAATCCATTCAGCATTATTAACATGGATGAATTCTTCCCGAATGCCGTATTGCAATTTGGTTAGGTACCTAATATAATAATAGCATAATCCTTAGGTACCTAACATTCCCTCTGAAACATAGCTGATCACTAAGGAGGCCGGATTAGATGGAGCAGCAACGGGATATAATCAGCAACGTACTGCGGGTGGCCCGCAAGGTGCGCCGCCTGGAACGTTCCGACCGCAATGAATCGAGAGGCTCGCTGCGCCTGCTGCGCAAGCTGGCCGGCCACGATGGGCTGACCGCCCGGGAACTGGCTGAAATGATGGACATCCGCCAGCCTTCCCTTACCGAGATGCTCAAGCGCCTGGAGGGGAGCGGCCTGGTCAGGCGGGAGCCGGACCAGCAGGATCATCGTAAAATCAGGATCTACCTGCAGGATGAAGGCCGCGAGATTTTAGAACGATACCGGGAGCAGCGTCAACAGGAGATCGAATACCTCAATTCGGTCCTGACCCGGGAGGACCAGCAGCTTTTTTGCCGCGTCTGTGACAAGATGGCCGATGCCCTGGAAGAGCTGAAGCGTAAAGCAGGTGACTAGATGCAAACCACACCATTGAGAGGCGGAAGGGGATTTCTCTCCGAGGAAGAAAAACAGAATAAGCCCCATATCACTATGTCCTTGTTGAAGCGGATATTCAGCTACCTGCGGCCCTACTGGAAGCAGCTGAGCCTGACCCTGCTGGCCATCGTGGTGTCATCGATATTTGGCATCCTGCCCACCCTATTGACCGGGCGGATTATCGACGACGGACTCATCAACGGGGATCTGGGTATGCTGGTCACCCTGATCATCATCTCTCTGGTGGTCCTGGTCATATCCAATCTGATCGGGGGCCTGGAAAGTTACCTCAGCATGTGGATGGCGGCCCACATCACCGGGGATATGCGCAACCAGATGTATCGCCACCTCCAGCAGATGTCGCACCGTTTCTTTGCGGCCAGCCGCCAGGGCGACATCATCACTCGCATGACCAGTGATATCGACGGGGTGCAGAGTATGGTCAGCACCACCCTGGTCAACATACTTCGCAACGCTATCCTGCTGGCCGTGGCCCTCACCGCCCTGTTCGCCAAAGATCCCCTGCTGGCCGCGGTGGGCATGGTAATGGTCCCCCTTTTCATCCTGCCCACCAAGAAAGTGGGCCGGCTCAGGTGGCAGATAACCACCGAATCCAAGCGTCACCAGGACGACATGAACCAGATCATCAACGAGACCCTGAGCGTAAGCGGTCAGCTGCTTTCCAAGCTGTTCGTCAACCAAGGACTGGAATTCGAGCGTTACCAGCAGGCCAACCGCAGCGTGATCGGGCTCAGCATCAAAGAAGGCCTGGCGGGGCGCTGGTTCCGGGTCACCATGAACATCTTCACCAATATCGGGCCCATGCTGATCTACCTGGTCGGGGGCCTGCTCATGATCAGATACGGCAATACCACTCTTACCATCGGCGATATCACGGTGATGGTAGCCCTGCTGGGCCGCATGTACATGCCGGTCAACCAGCTGCTCAACATCCAGGTGGACCTGATCCGCTCTTTGGCCCTGTTCGACCGGATCTTCTCCTACTTTGACCTGCCGGTGGAGATAAAGAACGCACCCGACGCGGCGGTCCCGGAGCGTTTCGAGGGCGATCTCAGTTTCGAAGCAGTCCATTTCCATTATGACCAAGGGCAGCCTATACTCAAGGATATTAATTTCACCGTGGCAAAAGGCCGCTCGCTGGCTATCGTCGGTCCTTCGGGGGCGGGCAAATCGACCATCATCAATCTCATCCCCCGCCTTTATGACGTGACCGGGGGAGCGATCCGCATCGACGGCATCGACATCAGGAAGCTGGACCTGGATTTCCTGCGCGGTAATATCGGGGTGGTGACCCAGGATACCTATCTCTTCAATGGCACCATCCGCGACAACCTGCTCTATGCCAAATCCGGGGCCAGCCCGGCGGAGCTTGAGGAGGCCTGCCGGGAAGCCCAGATCCACGATTTCATCAGCGGGCTGCCGGACGGCTACGACACTGTAGTCGGCAACCGGGGTATAAAGCTGTCCGGGGGCGAGAAACAAAGGATTTCCATCGCCCGCATCATCCTGCGGCGGCCCCCCCTGGTGATCTTCGATGAGGCTACCTCCTCCCTGGATTCCATCTCGGAAAGCCTCATCCAGGAGGCAATCGGCCCCCTGCTGGCCCGCAGCACCAGCATCGTTATTGCCCACCGCCTGTCCACGGTGATGGCCGCCGACCAGATACTGGTGGTGGACCAGGGCCGGGTGGTGGAAAGAGGCCGCCACGCCGAGTTGCTTCAGCAGGAAGGGTTGTACAAGGAATTGTACGAAACCCAGTTCCGGGAAGCCGCTGCCGGCGAAGCCGGGGGGAGCGGAGACAAATACGAGAGTGTAGCCTAGCCGCACGCTAAAGGCGGACAGGTCAATGAAGAAATATACTCATACCCATCACCTTCCTGGAATACTGTGCGGACAATTATAACAGCCAGGCATTGAATCCGTTCAGAACGTAACCAATTATTATTATCCCAACTATCACTACGGTAACAAAGACAGCCATCAGCCTGGATTTGACCACTTGATTGAGCATTATCAAAGAGGGCGGGGAAATGGCGGTTACTGCCATCATGAAACCCAACACCGTCCCTACCCCCACACCTTTATAGACCAGAGCCTCGGCGATGGGCAGCGCTCCAAAGATATCCGCATACATGGGGATGCCGATAGCGGTGGCCAGCAGTACCGAATACCACTTGTCCTGGCCCAACAGGGCGGAGATCATTTCGGCCGGGATCCAGTTGTGAATGGCGGCTCCAATCGCCACCCCGATCACGATATAGATCCAGATCCGTTTTACGATGTCGGTTACCTGATCCCATGCGTAGGCCATTCTTTCCCGTCGGGTCATAGTTGTTTCTTTTTCAAAATCTGAAATCTCTTGATGAAAAACGAATGGGGCTACATATTGCTCCAATTGCATCTTGCTGATGATGGTTCCGCCCACTATAGCCAGCAACACGCCTACCACCACATAGACGATCGCGATCTTCCAATTGAAGATGCTGGCCAGGAGGATCATGGAGGCCAGATCCACAAACGGCGACGAAAGTAGGAAAGAAAACGTTACCCCCAGGGGCAGACCGGCGCTGGTAAATCCGATGAAGAGCGGGATGGAGGAACATGAACAGAACGGGGTGATGGTACCCAGCAACGCTCCCAGAGTATTGCCGGTAATCCCCCTGAACCTCCCCAAGATGGCCCGGGTCCGCTCCGGCGGAAAATAACTCTGAATATAGGACACCAGATAAATAAGCACGGTCAGGAGAATGAATATCTTGATGATGTCATAAATAAAAAAGTGTATGCTGCCGCCCAACCTGGTACTGACATCCAAGCCGAAAACATTTTCCACCAGTGACCACACCAGCTCGTGTAACCACTGCATCTTGAGCAGCTGGTCGTTGAGAAAACGGAGGATAAACATCAGGATCGCCTGCCTTTACTTGCGCCCTCACGAACGGGAGCTTATGCCAATTCTTCCTGGATATATTTCTTTATCTCTTGCCGTTTGGGAACCTTGCCGGCCACCTTGACCTTGCCGTTGACTACCAGAGCCGGGGTGGACATGATCTTGTAAGACATGATCTCCCGGATATCCTTTACCTTCTTCACATCGGCAGCCACATCCATCTCCGCCAAGGCATTGATGACCTCTTTCTCCAGCTTCTCGCACCTGCCACAACCAGTTCCCAGTATCTTGATGTCCATTTATTCGTTTCTCCTTTGACATTTTTTCAATGATCGCTTTCAACAGCCACGATTGGCTTTACAAGCAAGGACGTCTTCATAGTCTTCCAATCCCAGTTATCTGGCGGATTCATCGGCCAGTTCGGGGATGTTCTCCAGGCGGTCCTGCATCAGCGCAGCCAGGGGAATCACCCGGGCGCCCTGAAGAATGGTTTCGTTCACGGTAAGGTACGAGTTTTGCCGCACCTTGCGTTCGTTCACCAGCCCCGCCTTCTTCAGCACCTTGACATGCTGGGAGATGCGCGGCTGGCTCATGTCCAGTACTGCCGCCAGTTCACAGATGCACAGCTCCCGCTCCGCCAGGAGCCGGATGATCTTGAGCAGGGTCGGCTCACACAGGGCTTTGAGTATTTTAACCGTATTGTCAATCATGAAGTCAGCACCTATCCTTTTTCTCGATGGGCTCGGATCATCTCCGGTCCGAAGCGCTCTTTCTTGAAGTATAAGGCCACATTGACCCGCGCGGCCAGCAGCCGAGCCTCCACCGGAGATCCGGTGACAGTGGCCAAGGCCAGACCTGAATTCCGATTCCAAGCCTTTATGCGTCTATTGTTATATGCGCCCTTGCTTATATAATATAACTAAGCTATGGTTTGTCAAGCGTGTCGTAAATTTTCTATAGTAACCAATTCTTGTATGTCATACTGATTTCACTGTGAGGTCTTCCGGCATGTGCGTTCAAACCATTCTCAAGCAACAAATAGGGGGGAGCGCCGCGGAGCCAAGCTCTCCGGGAACGCCCGGGAACCGAGCACCGAAGACTACCAGTTGGTTGATCTGGTGGCCGACGTGATGTTCGCCGGGGTGGACCTGATCATCGCCGCCAACAACCAGTAAAGGAGAATGGATAATGACCAAAACCGATCTTAACAAAAACTGCTGCGATGGGGAACCAGGGTGCTGTACACCGGCTGTCTCGCCCATCATCATGGAAAAGCCCGCAAGGAAGATAACCATCGATTTTCTCTACCTGGATCTGAGCGTGTGCACCCGCTGCCAGGGAGCCGGCACCAGCCTGGATGATGCCCTGGCCGAAGTCGCGGGGGTGCTGGCGGCAACCGGGGTGGAGGCAGCCGTCAACAAGGTCAATGTCAACACCGCCGCCCGGGCAGAACAATACCAATTTATCAGTTCGCCTGCCATCAGGATCGACGGCCGGGATATCCAGTTGGACGTCCGGGAAAGCTTGTGCGAATCGTGCGGGGATCTGTGCGGAGACCAGGTGGATTGCCGGGTGTGGGTTTACCAGGGTCAGGAGTACACCGTTCCCCCCAAGGGGATGATCATCGAGGCCATCCTGAAAGCCGTCTACGGGGGGCAGCCCTCCGCCGGGAATGAGCCCGGGGCATACGTTATGCCCGATAATCTGCGCAACTTCTACGCGGCTATGACCAGAGGGATACAAATGAGCGAGAAACCGAAAGTCCTCTTTATCTGCAGCTACAATTCCGCCCGTTCGCAAATGGCTGAAGCCCTGTTGAGGATGTTGTACGGCGACCGCTTCGATTCGTACAGTGCCGGTGTGGCTGCGTCCGGTGTTGATCTTTATGCTGTCCAAGCCATGGAGCAATTGGGGGTAGACATATCAGAGCACTGCTCCAAGAGCCTGGCCGAGTTGGCTGGCATGGAATTCGACTATGTGGTCACGGTATGCGATGCTGCCCGGGAAGCCTGTCCCTATTTCCCCGGCCGCCAGGTACTGCACCACGACTTCGCCAAGCCATCCAATCAGGGCAGTGAAGAGGACATCCAGGCCTCCTATGCCAGGGTGAGAGACGAGCTTCGGGCCTGGATCGAAAAACAATTCGGCACCCAAAGTCCAGGGGAGGATTCAGTTTAACCCGCGGACTGATGGCTTTTGAACCGTTGGTGAGAAAACAGGGGGACGATCCGGAACCACTGAAAATGCAAAGAATTGTTCTGGGGTATGCATAATACATTGGCAGACGTTAAGCGATAGCGTGGAAGCCAGTATATTTATGCATGCCTCATATCGGCAAAATAGCTTCCTCAGTGGTCTCGGACGGTCCTAATCCTCACCATGCATCATGTGCTGCAAGCGACATTCTTGGGTTGCGCCGGCTGCGCTCAGGATGACACTTGGAATATCACTCTGAACGTAGTGAAGAGGCTCACTGCTTTCTTCGCCCAGAGTCGAGTAAGATTAAAACCATTCTCTCAAAGAAGCAGTTACTCCCACCCATACAAAAGCCGATGCTCCCAAGTCGGAGCACCGGCTTTTTTCCGGTCACAACGCTTACCCTTCTATGAGCCGGGGCAGACGCTCCCCCAGCTTGGGGCGAGGCAACAAAACCGTCCGCACCCTACTGCCTTACTCAAGCAAAAGGTCCGCCCCATGCATCAGCGGATGGTGACGGTGCGGTTGCGGGCATCCCATACCGCGTCATATCCGAAGGCCTGGGCCACCCAGGCGATGGGCAGGCAGGTGCGGCTGTTGGATATCTCGGGAGCCACGTCCATCAGGGTCGGCTGGCCGTTGACATAGAGGTAGCGGCTGCCGATGATGAGTGTCACCCGGGTCTGATCCTTGGTCAGGATGACCTGCCGGGTAGCCCCGTCCCAAATGATGTCCGCGTCGGTAAGGCCCATGGCGTACGCCACATAGCGGATCGGCATGTAGGTGCGTGCGTCCCTGATATAGGGGGTCACATCCATCCACTGGCCCCAACCCCGCAGGGTATAATACGACGAACCGATGGTGAACACGCTGGCATCGGGCCGCGGCTGGGCTTGGGTAGAGAAATTGTTGAGGTAGCCATAGGTGGTACCTTCGCTATTGGTAGCATATGCCCTTACATAGTACAGGGTACCCGGTTGCAGCCCGGTCAAACGGTAGTTGAATTCTTCATTCTTGTCTGTGCTGCGCCCTACTTCGATACGATTGGTGGTGGCACTGGTCAAACCGTAATAGAAACCATATGACTTTACCTGTGACTGCCCCTCATGGGTGATGATACCGTTGAAGCGGGCCCAATCCTCCCCAAAAGTGCTGGGCAAGGTGGTGACCCGCGGTTTGCCGTTGTCCTCGGTAACAAAGGAGCGCACCGTGCCATAGGCGATACCGTGGCGGTTGCGGGCATAGGCCTGGAAGTAATACTTGGTGTCGATCTTCAGTTCGGTCAGTTGATAGTCGAACTTGTCGCCTTCATCGATGGAATTCCGGGCATCCCCCACCTTCATTTTGGTGGCTGGGGCGGCGGTGGTACCGTAATAGAAACCGTATTCGGTGATCTCATCGTCATCCCCGAAATCCACGATCCTTCCATTCAGGAGAGCCATATTGGCTTCGAGTTCGCTGGCCGCGGCAGTGGTTACCGCGGGCAGCCGGTTGTCGGCGCTGGTCACGAAAGAGCGTACCATGCCATAGGCAATACCTTGGGCATTGCGGGCATAGGCCTGGAAATAGTAGCGGGTATTGGCCTTAAGACCGGTGAGTTTGAAGCTGAAATCGTCGCCCTCGCCGATGGAGTCGCCGGCTTTCCCAACCACCCTCTGGGTGGACGGGGGAGTAGTGGTGCCGTAAAGGAAACCGTATTGAGTTATCTCATCCTCTCCGCCCAAGTCCACGATCCGGCCCTTCAAGGCGGCTGAGCCGGAATCTATATTGGCGGCCACGGCAGTGGTTACCTCGGGGACGGTCTTGCTGTCCATCACAAAAGAATTGAACCAGCTGTAAACGATGCGCTGGAAGCCCAGGTCCAGATCTTCATAGATGAAATAAGCCCGATAGTAGTAGGGCTCATCCGCCTCGAAACCGGCCACGTCCTCCATGGCAGCCCGGGATAACTTGTACCCGAAGGCGGCGCCCGGCCCCAGCTTGTTCACAGCCCCGCCCACCTTGACCCATTGGGAATCAGGCCCCCCCAGGTACTCCAGGTCGTCCTTGGCGCTGCCGTGATAAAACCCGTATTCGATGATCTTGTAGTTGGATGAGTATCGATTTAACTCCGCTTCCAAAGTGACATAGTCCTTATGGACATCAGCACTTTGGTCCACTATGCGGGGAGATGTGGCTGCCTCCGCCAGGGCCGGAAAATACAAGCTGGGCATCAGCAAGGCCGCCGTAATAACCAATACCCACAACCAAGCCGCTCTTTGGCTAGATATTTGCACCAATCCCACCTCCAGTCTTAATAATCACTAGTTCCAGCCGCTTTTTGACTCCAGGGCTCTCCGCCGTATCCCGGGTGGTCAGCGCCCCCTCTGCTGCAATAGCTCTGGAATATCCCGGTTCTGCTCCTGCACCTGCCGAGGTTGGGCGGTGTCTTCCCCTCGACCCAGGCGCCTATAAAGGTGTATATGGAATGTTACACAAAAACGGGCCAAATTCTTACATCCCGCCACCATAAATATGTTGTGCATCGGGGCAACACCAGGGCGGGGCCGATTGCGAACCGCAACGGCGGATCTGACTACTGCGGGTACACCGGAAAATAATATTGCACTGGCCGGCGGGACTGGTTCCAGGACCGGGGGGAAGCAGCGGCGGAGTGCGTGCCGCCCTTAGCCATATTACTGCCCATAGACCGGGAACATAATATTGAAGCTGGTTCCGGCGGGACTAGTGTCGAAGATCAATTCGGCATTATGTCTTTCCACGATGCTGAAACATACCGCCATGCCCAAGCCGGCGCCATTTTTCTTGGTAGTCAGAAAGGGAGTTCCGATATTCTCTATGATCTCTGGAGGTATCCCTTTTCCTTCGTCCTGGACTTGCAGGATCACCTTATCATCGGCCCCCCATGTTCTAATGGTCAGAGTGCCTCCCCCCGGCATCGCCTCGATCCCATTTCTAGCCAGGTTCAGGAGCAGCTGCCTGATTTCGCCCTGGTCGATCATAATCAGACATTTGTCTTCGAAGTGGGTGTCCACAAATACATCGTTTTTTACCCCATCCGCAATGATCAACTGGAGCATATTGGTGATGCATTCAGTCAGATTCATGGGGACCGGCTCAATATAATTCCGGCGCGACAGGGACAGGAAAGCGGAGATGATATCATTGATCCGATCGATTTCTTCAATCATCAGCTCGATATCTTCCTTATCCTCCTGATACTTATGCTGCAGGCTGAACAATTGGAGAAAACCTCTCAACGAGGTCAGGGGGTTCCTTATTTCATGAGCAATACTGCCTGCCATCTGACCCATCAGGTTGATTTGATCCAGGTGGGCAATTCCCTGCTGATACTCTGTCAGTTCGGTGATATCGTTGCCAACGATGAAGACGCACTCCTCCCCCTGCCATTTGACCGCCGCCCCGGACAGGCAGACCACTCGTTGCTCGTTACTTAGTCGCTGAACGGTTGTGCGGTAGTTGGTTACCGCCCCTCTTTGAGTCACCAACTCGATAAACTTGTCCTTTTCCGGGTGTCCCCAATCCAGGTTGGACTCCTTAAGAAACTGTTCTCTGGTCATGTTTCTTCTTTTTAAAAACACATCATTGGCCTCGATAAACTTCCTATCCTTGACGGTCATAAAAAACATGGGCAATGGACTGCTGTTGAATACCTGGTGTATAAGATGTTGGGATTGCCGCAATTCTTCTTCGGTCTTTTGCAGCCTGGCATTTTCCCGCTCGAGCCTTGATATTTTTGTTTCCAGCTCCTGAATATAGCGTTCTGTTAAGTGTTGTTCTTTGATCACGGCGGCAACTCCTTATAGAATCTACGTC
>JAAYJY010000250.1 GCA_012522705.1 Syntrophomonadaceae bacterium
AGCCTATGTTGACTAGCTTAATTTCCATAATGTTTCCCGGTAGGACCGGATTGCACCTCCCTATATTCTACTCGATATTTTGTACCTGTTCCCTTATCTTCTCCAATTCCGCTTTAACATCGACTACAATCTGGCTCATTTCTATATCATTGGCTTTGGAAGCCACGGTGTTTATCTCCCGGAACATCTCCTGCACCAAAAAGTCAAGTTTACGTCCCACTGACTGCCTGCTTTCCAGGAGTTCGTCAAGGTGGCCGATATGACTCTTCAATCTCACGAGTTCTTCGGTAATTCTGGCTTTGTTGGCAAACAGAGCCACTTCCTGGATAATACGGCTTTCATCGGCATTGTTGTTAGTCAACTCGGCTATCCGCTTAAATAGCCGTTCCTGGTATTCCCGAGCCACTTGGGGGGATCTCTGTTCCAGTCTATCCACTTCAGTTAGGATGTAGGCATTGCGCGCAGCTATATCCCGGGCCAGGTTGGCCCCTTCTTTGCTGCGCATCTCTACCAGGCTCCGGACCGCTTCCTCCAAAGCCTTTTTTAATATCGTCCAGATGATCTCCGGGTCTGTTTCCTCATCGGCCAGGCTGAATACGTCCGGCAACCGGAAGAGGTCTATAACCCTGAATTCCGAAGAAATATCCAAATTATTTGCCAAATCCTTCAGGGAATCATAATAAGCGATTGCCAAATCTTTGTCAACCTTGATATTTCTCGCTGTATCTCCCGTTTCCTCAATATTTACATTGATTTCAATGCGACCCCGGTGGAGGGATTTCTTGAGTTCCCCCTTGATCTTATCTTCCAAAAACAGATAGCGGCGTGGCATCCGGGTGTGAATATCAAAATAGCGGTGGTTCACCGTTTTCAGTTCGCAATTAATGTTGTACCCGTTTTCCTGAACCTGGCTGCGGCCGAAGCCGGTCATGCTCTTCACCATACCAATCAACCCCTCCCATATACATCCCTAAAGCCAGCCCTTCTGGGTATCAGTGCCACCTGCAAACATCCCCCGCTTCTGTTGATGGTGGCGCTGCCAAATCATTTCCCAGACCGTTCATTCAAGCAAATTCCATAAAACGCTCATTATAAAACCCTCGGAGTAGCCCCTATAATCTCACTGATCATCATAAGGCCAGCTTATAACCGATGATTTCATATTTTAACATAATTGAGGCGTGGAACAAAAAGGGTGGCCGGGGTATATAATTTGTTTTGTCGGTAAAATATTGAAGAGATGGACCATTGCGGTTATCAGCGCCAGCGTAATCTATTGCGCAATTCTTGGTCTGGCTTGACATCCAGATATGATTTCTCTTAAATTTATATCAAATGCAAATAGTTGCATTAGCAAGCTTTGGGCCAGGCTGAGTTCCATTGTGCACAGCGGCAGAAACGAGGCTTGGTTCAGCGGTGGAATTCCTTCACGTACCAGTAATATAAACGAGGGTTGTATACATGCATGTCGTCTTCAGGAACTTAAATAACGCGGTGTTACGGAGGTATATTTGGCTGCTGGTGGTAATCATGCTGGCTGGCCTGGTGACCGGCTGCCGGCAGCAACCGGATATATCCCCGACCAGTGTGGATAACCGGTTAAAGGTCGCCGTCACCATAGTTCCCCAGGCTACCTTTGTAAAGGAAGTAGGAGGTGACTTGGTGGAGGTAGTAACCATGGTACCTCCTGGCGGTAATCCCGAAAACTATTCGCCCACCCCGCAGCAGATGATGCAGTTCAGTGATGCTGACGTCTATTTCGCCATCGGGGTGCCGTCCGAAGGGACCAACCTGCCCAAGCTTCTCAGCCTCGCCCCCAGTATAAAAGTGGTTGACCTCCCCGCCTTGGTCGACCAGAAATACCCGCCCGTCCTTTTCCCCTCTGGGGATAGGGATCCGCATATGTGGCTTTCACCCCAGCGGGTGGAGGAGATAATCCGCATAACGATCGAGCAATTGACGCAGTTGGATCCGCTCCACGGCGACATCTATACCGCCAATGGCACTGCTTATATCCAACGCCTGGCTCAATTGGATGATGAGATACAAGCCTCCCTGAGTGGTTTATCCAATCGAACCATTATCGTATACCACCCGGCCTTTGGCTATTTTGCTGACGATTATGGTTTGACTATGGTTGCCTTGGAAGAAGAAGGCAAAGAAGCGGCGGCGGTCGATCTGCAGAGAGTGATAGATCTGGCCCGGACCCAGGATATCAAGGTGGTATTTTATCAAGCCGAGATCGACAGCAAGCAATCCCGTACTCTGGCGGCCGAGATAGGCGGACAGGCGGAGATGATCGCTCCGCTGGATCCTGATTACATCGACAACCTGCACAAGATGGCCCTAACGTTCCAACGGGTTTTGCAGACACAGGAGGAATAATGCTGAGCCAAAACAGTGATGGCAGCCAATCCGCGATTGTTATCCAAAATCTCACCGTCCAATATGGAAATATATTGGCCCTTCAAGATGTCGACCTGCAGATTGCCAGCGGAGATTTTGTGGGCATAATAGGTCCCAACGGAAGTGGCAAGACCTCCCTGCTCAAATCGATTCTTGGACTGGTGAAGCCGAAATCCGGCCACGTTTCGGTGTTGGGCATGTCCCCTCAAGAGGCCCGCTCGCAAATGGGCTATGTTCCTCAGACAACCAATATCGATCGCGAATTTCCGATAACCGTCCGGGAGGCGGTATTGATGGGGCGCCTGGTAGGAAGAACCGGCCTGTTCCACCGTTATGACCAGGCAGATCATACGGTGGTCGCCCACTATTTGCGCCGGCTGGAAATCAATGAACTGACCGACCGGCAGATAGGTCAGTTATCAGGAGGACAGCTTAAACGGGTGCTCATCGCCCGAGCCCTGGTGGTTGAACCCCGGATCCTGCTGCTGGACGAACCGACGGCCGGGGTCGATGCCCACTCCAGTTCCGAGATTTACGAACTGCTGAGAGACCTCAATCAAAGCATGACCATCGTCATCGTCACCCACGATACCATGGCGGTAAGTTCATATCTCAAATCCATCGCCTGTATCAACCAAAACATTTTCTATCACGGCGGCCCCAACCTGTCCAGCGATCTCATCATGAAAGTATATGGCTGTCCGGTGGAGTTAATCGCTCACGGTGTCCCCCATCGCGTGTTGGAACAGCATGACCAGGGGGACCTGCGATGTTAGAGGCCATCATGCATTACACTTTTATGCAGCATGCCCTGCTGGCAGCTCTGTTCTCATCCATTGCCTGCGGCATTATGGGGACTATAATTATCGAGAAGCGCCTGGTGATGATGAGCGGCGGGATTGCCCATACCGCCTTTGGGGGTATAGGTCTGGGCTACTACCTGGGCATTGAACCCATGACCGGGGCTTTAGGTTTTTCTTCATTGTCATCCCTGGGAATCGCCTATCTAAAACGCAATTCCCGCACTAATACCGATGTACTGATGGGCATGTTTTGGCCGTTGGGAATGGCTCTGGGTATATTGTTCATATCCTTTGCACCAGGTTATCCGCCGGATATGACCTCCTACCTGTTTGGGGATATTCTGACCGTATCCGGCCCCGACCTTATCTATATGCTGGTATTGGATGCCATAATAGTGGTCACTGTGGCTGCCTTCTTTGATTTGATTACGGTATACCTGTTCGATGAGGAGTTCGGCACCGCTCTGGGCTTGAATATGACCTTTATGGACTACCTGACCTTTCTCCTGATCGGCTTGACCGTGGTGGTAATAATCCGGGTCATCGGTATAATCCTGATCCTGGCTTTGCTGTGTGTTCCTCCGGCAGTAGCCCGGATGCACACCAATAACCTCAAGAAAATGATGTTGATGTCCATATTGCTGGGAGTGGTATTCTGTCTGCTAGGCTTGTGGGTATCATACCGACTGCAGGTAGCGTCGGGAGCAGCAATCGTGATAATAGCGGTGTTGGCCTATTTTGGGTCAGTTGGCCTGGAACGAATGGTTGCGGGAAAAACCAGGCCCGCCGGGGTCCGACAATCAACTCCCGGTAATCTATAGGGGTGAGTTAGTATGACCGCTCTGGCTGGGCTGGAACAATTCCTTATCAGCAAGGGCTGTAAATTGACCCGTTCGCGGAGAATTATTCTACAAGGCTTGTTGGACAATGAGGGTTGGAGCAACGCCCGGGAAATCTATGCTTATGTGCAGGCCCGGGTCCACAAGATCAATTTCTCTACCATATACAGAAACTTGGATGCCTTGACCTCGATTGGCCTCTTATGCCGGGTAGAACGAGCCGATGCGGTCAACTACTATACCCTTAACCAGGCTTCCGGCCATCATCACCATCTAATCTGCAAGTCCTGCCATAAGATCTGCCAGCTGGACTTCTGTCCCCTGCCCCAGATGGACCCTGAGACCCTGCAAAACTTTACCGAGGTGGAATGCAGGTTTGACCTGTATGGATTTTGCCATGAATGCCAGGAAAACAAGAAATACACGGATGGCAACGGTTCGGATTGATTTGAACCGGGGAGCGTGCTTGGTCCGGGTTGCTTGGCCCGGATTTTTTTCTAAATCCGGACGGGAGACCGGCCCAATCTTAGATTATCCGCCAGGACATAGGCAAGCAGTTTCCATAACAGGCGAAAACCGCCCAGCAATATGATGAGCAGCCATTCCCACCCGCCCAGGGGCACGGTTTTGAATATCGTCTGCAAGGCCGGAATATATAGAACTGATAGCTGCATACATAATGAAACCAGTACCGCTCCTATTAAATACCGGTTGCTGAAGAATCCCAACTCAAAGGGCGAAAGTCTCTCTGAACGACATTCAAATACATAGAAAAGCTGACCCAGCACCAGAGTGGTGAGGGCCAGGCTGCGGGCTAACGGTAAACCATCCGCCCCGTTCATACGACCCCAGGTGTATCCGACCAAAAAGGCGGTGATGGTGATAATGGCGATATATACTCCCCGGCCAAAGATGGTCCAACCCAACCCATGGGCGAATATCCCTTCATTCTTGGGGCGCGGGGGGCGCTTCATTATCCGCGGTTCCGGGGCTTCAATGCCCAAGGCCATGGCGGGCAGACCGTCGGTCACCAGATTCACCCAAAGCAGTTGAATGGGCAGCAGAGGGAGAGGCAGACCCATCAGTGAAGCCAGGAGCATGACCAGAACTTCGCCGATGTTGCAGCCCAGCAGATAGCGGATGAATTTGCGGATATTATCATATATGGCCCGGCCCTGATATACGGCTTCGACGATGGTGGAAAAATCGTCGTCAGCCAGGATCATTGCCGATGCTTCCTTGCTCACCTGGGTACCGCTGATACCCATGGTGATACCGATATCGGCAGCTTTGATCGCCGGGGCATCATTTACCCCGTCGCCAGTCATAGCCACTACCTGGTTTTTGCTTTTAAGGACGTTGACTATCCGGTTTTTGTGCTGGGGTGATACTCGAGCAAATACCCGATTGTTTATGGTCCGGTTATAGAGCTCCTGGTCGCTTAGCCGATCTATCTCCGGACCGGTAACCACTTCGCGGTTCTGGCTGATTCCGATCTCCCGGGCGATGGCGGCAGCGGTTTGGGGGTGGTCACCGGTTATCATAACCGGTACGATGCCGGCATTACTACACATCCTGACCGCCCGGGCGGTACCAGTCCGGGGGGGATCGATCATGCCACACATACCCACCAGGACCAGATTTCTTTCCAACTGCTCATCTGGCATGGCTTCCCAGCCAGGCGGAAGGGCCCGGTAGGCAAATCCGAGGACGCGCAATGCTCCCGTAGCCCATGTTGCCTGCATCTTTAAAAAATGGTCCCGGTCAGCAGCAGTTATTCTGGCCACCTGGGTGCCTTTTATGACGAACGAACAAGCGCCGATTATTATCTCCAAGGCCCCTTTGACCAATAGACGCGGGGCTCCAGCCTCTACTACCACACTCATCATTTTTCGTTCCGAATCAAAGGGGATTTCTCGCAAGATGGCGGCACGATTCCGTTGTCCGGTTTTGGCTGCCATCACCACCAAGGCCGCTTCGGTAGGATCGCCCAGGACTTTATAATCGCCGTTAATCTGCTTGAGGTCGGAATTATTGCAATTCAAGGCAATATCCATCAGGACTTCCAGATCGCCCTGCGGCTTGACCAGGTGACCTTGCGAGTCGACCAGATTACCCGCCACGCTGTATCCTTCGCCTTCTACCTCCAGAACCTGATTGTAGGTAGCCACCTTTTTAACGGTCATTTGATTGCAGGTCAGGGTGCCGGTCTTATCGGAACAGATTACGGTGGTGCACCCGAGGGTTTCCACCGCCGGGAGTTTGCGGACGATGGCATTTCTCTTGGCCATCCTTTGGACCCCGAGAGCCAACACCACAGTCACGATGGCTGGTAATCCTTCTGGTATGGCAGCTACCGCCAGGCTTATGCCCGCCATAAACATGGTCATGATATCTTCACCGCGGGCAATCCCCAGTAAGGTTACCACCAAACACACCGCCAGGCAGATGACTATCAAGACCTTGCCAAGACTGTCCAGTTTCATCTGCAAAGGGGTCATTTCCGTCTTGGTTTCCATCATCATCCCTGCGATTTCGCCCATCACCGTATTCATACCGGTTCCCACTACTACTCCCCTGCCCCGGCCTCTAGTCACGGAAGTACCCATAAAAGCCATATTGACCCGATCCGCCAGGGGGCAATCTTGGGCGCACACTACAGCTGAGCGCTTCTCCACCGGGACCGATTCGCCTGTGAGAGCTGATTCGTCCATTTCCAGGGTTGATGAAACCACCAGTCTGAGATCGGCCGGCACCTTGTCACCGGACTCCAGCAAGACCAGGTCCCCGGGAACCAAGCCGACTGCCGGAATCTTCAGTTTCTGCCCGCTTCTGATCACGGTCGCCTCAGGAGCTGCCATTTTCTTTATTGCTTCGAGGGAACGCTCGGCTCGGTATTCCTGGAAGAACCCCAATAAGGCATTGATTACGACTATGGTCATGATAGTAAGGGCATCGGCCATATCCCCGATAATCCCGGATATGACCGTGGCCCCCAACAAAACCAAAACCATGGTATCGATAAATTGATTCAACATAATCCGCCAGGGATTAATGGGCTTACCCATTTCTACCACATTGCTGAATCTTTGCTGGCGAAAAGCGACCTCCCGGTCTGCCAGGCCGGAATTCAAATCAGTATCCACTGCTGTCACAACACGGTCGATATTGTGGCTCCAGGACAAGGCAACTGTCATTTTCATGCCCCCGTATTACGATCTCAGACAATTTTATTCCCGATTAGGCAATAAAAGACCACAAGACAGCCTGCGCAGGCTGTCCTTAGGGAGACGGGGTTAGTCAGGGGGTTATTCCTGATGCTCGGTGTCCAAAATATCGGTCAGTGATTTTAATACACTGGGGTGGAAGAATTGATCATCCATTATGGTGATAAAAGTGGTGCCTTCATGATGATAGACCAAGCGGTCCTGAATTGTATCCAAAATGCCGTAGGCTTTCAAAACAAACTCGCTTACCCGGCGCCCGAACAAAATGATATTTTCGGGTTGAAAAATCGCAAGTTCTTCGATGATGTAGTTAAGGCAGTTGAGGATTGCCTCGTCAGTCGGTTTGACCGGGATGCCTGTGCAGTTCTTCTTGCTTAACCGGCAGGTGTTGTCAGCCTTCAGCAGCGGGTCGTTTACCCGGCAGGGTATGGTATCGGCCAGCCAACAAGCTTTGGGATGGCAGCGGACCAGGAATGAATGGTAGACAGCATTTACCTGGAGATATTTTTGTACTGTATTTCTCATCTCCACGACCCAGTCTATGTCGGTGTTATGTTCATTCTCACATTCGAAGACTATTACTGCTTCCGGTACCAGATCTCCTTTGCCGGTCCCCGGTTTGCTGCTGCAGTGTAACAGGGACGGGCAGCGCCGGCATTGGAAGATCCTATCCTCCAGTTTTATAATGGCTTTGATATTATTCTCTCGTTGATTTAGATCCATACCGTCAATCACCTGTTTCGCAGTATACTATACGGCTAACCGCTTTCCCCAGAAAAAATACCGCTATAAGAGCGGTATTGTATAGGAACCATTCCAGGATTATTTACCTATATCTATCCCTTATTCAAGGGTGCCGATAGTCAATTAATCTTATACAAATACGCGCGGGTTCGTTGACTTACTCCCCAAGTGGCATCAGTCAATCGCGCCGATATATAGCTGCGGATATTGTCATCCATATCCGGACTTTCCAGGTCGAAGAGGATATAAAAGGCCCGCAACAGATTATTCATATTCAACAGCAGTCTCTCCGGCGGGGATTGCTTTAAAAGTGCATCCCGGTGTCCGTAGAAATACACCATTCTCCGCAGTATCCACATGATTTCGGCATTGGAAAACAGCTTCTTGGCCAATATCTCCTCCAGCAATTGGTCCGGACCACTTGTATATTCCCGTTTTTCCAGCTCTTTATATTCATCAGTATCAATTATCGATATGGGGATACCCAGTAAATCCTTTTGCAATTAAAAACCTCCCGCACCAATCGTTTTCGGATCTATCGAATAACCCTTCTCGCACCTACGTATCGGGATGCATAGTAGGATTCGCTTAGGGCTGAGTAAATCACTCCCCCGCTTTGGGGCGAACTGGAGTGGATAAACTCACCGTTGCCAGTATAGATACCTACATGACTGACCCCGCCATAGGTATTGAAAAAAACCAGATCCCCGGCGATCAGGCTGGCTTTGCTAACAGCGCTGCCTTGTCCGTACTGACCGGCCGCAGAGCGGTTAAGGGAGATGCCAAACTGTTGAAACACATAAGATGTAAATCCGGAGCAGTCAAATCCCCCCGGGGATGCTCCCCCATATCTGTAAGGGGTTCCTAAATATTGAGCAGCCTTGGCTATTACCCGGGAACCGGTGGCACTGCTCCCCGACCTCGAGACCGAAACTGCCGTGGGTGTTCCAGTTACCTTAAGGCTCTCCCCGGCAAATAGAGCATCCCCGGTCAAACCATTGAGAGTTCTGATATTATCAACGCTGGTTCCATAGAGTTGGGCAATAGTCCACAGGGTGTCACCTGGTTGGATTACATACAACGACGCGCCTGCCGGGTCTGCAGCTGGTGCTGCAGGAGCTGGCGTTTCTGCAGCTGCTGGCTGGTTTGGCGAGGTTGTCAACTCTAAGACTTGCCCGACTGTGAGCAGGTCGGCACTCAAGACATTCAGTTGTCTGATCTCGTTTACCGTCATACCCTGGGCGCTGGCTATGGTCCACAGGTTGTCCCCGGGTTGGA
The DNA here is from genome assembly GCA_012522705.1 of Syntrophomonadaceae bacterium. Classification (GTDB taxonomy): domain Bacteria; phylum Bacillota; class Syntrophomonadia; order Syntrophomonadales; family Syntrophomonadaceae; genus PHAA01. Next base: position 9,298 of record JAAYJY010000250.1, read on the forward strand.
CAATGTATGACGACT
>JAAYJY010000251.1 GCA_012522705.1 Syntrophomonadaceae bacterium
AGCTGTAGCAAGAATTATGTACGGCGGACGAAATATTGAGCAACAATTATAAGCACAATCTATAGACTCTACGCGGAGAATATCCTGTGGTCAATCTTTCGCAGATGCCGAAGACATCTTCATAGCTACCACTTGATGTTTGGCCTTGAGCTGCTAGACGGGCCTCCTCAAGCAACCTTTCTACAGCGGGACGAACTTGGCGACGGGTTTCCTTAAACTTATCCCGCAGTTCTTGTCCAGACAGACCTTGAGATATTAGATCGGCCAAGATCTGCTCGTCAAATTCTCCACTGCTTTCCCGAACGCGACGGATGACGATGGCATTGTTTTGGATGCAGCATTCTACTTCCTTGTCAATGCCGATGCTGTTATAGAATTCAATTGGTATGGTTATCTGGCGCTTCTGCGACACCGAGATACGTTTTATTGTCATTGGGTTGTCTCCTGTGGTATCAATAAAGGTGCCAACTTCTCACTTTACTGTTGATGTTTGCTTTCAACATACAGTCTTAAATCTTCTAATTGGGGTTTATTTTCTTTAGCCCAAATACTGAAATCCATTGTATTCGCATCAAAATCTGAAACAATCTTACTGTTCTTTAATATTTCCATTAATGATGCCTTTATTCCATTATTTTCATCAACGCTTTTCTCAATATAATCCATGACGTATGGTGCTGCCGGTAATCCGAGTTTTTTAATATCAGACGCTTTTTCTAGATCTGATTTCTCTGAATTCAAGATTCCATCTACGTTAGCCGGAATATTTGCCAAATGATTATCCCAAACGCCAACAAAATTTTTGGCTGTATACCATCCCTTATCAGTATCGGTTTTCAAATCAACTTTAGTGATTTTTTCAATGGCTATTGCAAGTAGATATTCCCTTAGTCCATTTTCTGGACTCTTTACAATATAATCTTCTAATAGAGGAACCGCCGGATAGCCCATTTCTACTATTTCATCAAAATATACATTATTCCTGGCATAATTGTATGGATTAGAACTCAATTGTGTTATTGCATTGTTATTAGATTGTCTATCGACTTGTGACATCATTTCATTGATATGATTGTTTAGTTCTTTAGCAAACGCGGCACTAGGAGAATTTATGCTTGCCATTGTTAAGACACCTATACCTGCAAACAATACAATTATTATTATGATATTTCTTTTCATATTCTTTCCCCTTTCTTTAATAGAATCTGATAATTAGTGGCCCGTATACGTTGTTAGTGTGCGGGCTTAAATTGCTGTGTGAAAAAATCTCACAGTGACCCCACTTAGCTCTACAATTACCGCTACTCCAAGAACTTGAACTTGTGGAAAAGTCAAATAAAACGCACACCCAAAACATCGGTAAAATGTGGTTAATCGGCTCCGTCGGCGACATCTAAAAAGCGGGAATCAGCGCCAGGGTCAAGGGCGGTGTAGCCGTTCTGTATACCCTTGACCCTAGTGGTTGATTTCAGCTAAACCGGATCAGGGGACGGAGCCGCATTTGGCTCCCGAGGTCGGCCCGCGCGGCCGCAGAGCGCGTTATACCGCCTGGTTCAGCCGCTGCTGGAAAAGCTCACGTTTAACCAGCGGCGGAAGATTATATTCATTTGAAGTATGCCGTCGTTGCACTTCATCTCAGTTATATCTGTCAGCCATTTAGTATTGGGGGTATCCGACTTGAAATCGCGTTGCAGCAAGTCCTCTGCCGCCTGTGCCGCTGGATTTACCTTGGTAATCCCATTGGGTTTGCGCCTTTTTTGCAGCAACCCATAATCACGGCAAATACTGTAGCCCTTGCCATAACTTATTTTCATCGTATCCGGTAATGCGTCGATCATGCTTCTTACTCCATATGCGGTGTGTTTTTCTCTGATTTTCTTCAGGGCCGATACCAATGCCAAATCCCGTTCCGTACGGGAAGGGCGTCTTCGCCACGCATAATAGCCTTCGCGCCTCACGCCCAATGCCACACAGCATAAAGCTATACTTGTATCATGATTTTGCGCTATCCAGGCATACAGCTCGCAGGGCTTTTTCTTGGCTATCGACCCACCAAAAAACCCATGGCTTTTTTTAGGATATGGTTGGCTTCGCGGAGTTCATCGATCTCACGCTCCAACCGTTTAATGCCCTCTTCCGCCGTTTCGCCTGGCTTCAGACCCTTAAGAGGCATACCCCTGCCCAGACGTTCGGCGCGTTGCCACAGATACATCGTTTTGCTTGGGATTCCTAGTTTATCGCTGGCTGTACGCACTCCCTGCTGCTCACATATTCGCAGCGCTTCTCGCTTGAATTCTTCTGAGTACTTGCTTTTTCCCATTTGCACCATCTCCTTGACTAAGATTATTGTCAAGGGTGTGCGTTTTTATTGTATCAGTCCATTCAGTACCGATCAGGAGAAGGATACGCCGAATGACTTGATAGAATATGGACAAAGACTGGTTAAGGGTAAGCTTTATCCACCGAGAGACCGTCCGCGGATCATAACCGGTTTCGCCGGCAATTTCCCTGGTGCTGCTTCCGCCCAGATGTTCAACCAGCGCCCCCTCAAGGGTTTCTAACGGCTCTCTTTGGTAGGGCAAGACAAACATCGGCCAGTAGCTAATTGTTTCACGGCATGGTTCGCAGTAGGATCGATAGACTGGGATATTGCCTGCGCGGACATGATCCGAAAGCAAGCCCCGCTTCCAACATCCATGCCAGGTGGGCTTATGGCCTGGATTATTGGGGCATACGGCTCCT
>JAAYJY010000252.1 GCA_012522705.1 Syntrophomonadaceae bacterium
AGGACGGTGGTGCCAAAGAAGATCAGTAGATAGTCTTTAATGTGTCCCTTGAAATTGGGGCGCAGCATCATGTTGGCAAAGCCCTCTTTGGTTATTAACCGCGTCAGTATGCTGCACAGGGCGGGGACGAACATTCCGGCCATTACTATATAGATGGTCACCCCGGTTCCATAGGTCAGGTCCCGCAGGGGTACCTGCCCGAAAACTATCCAGGTGATCACGAAAGTCAGGGTTACAAACCAGATCAGCCGTTTCTTTACCATCGTCTTGTCCTGTTCCATGATTGCCTGCCTCCCTATTCCGAGCTGCAATTGCTTTGCAGCCGGGCGATGATGTTTTTAAACCGCTGGTTATCCGCCAGCACTGAGAACCCTGGATTTTCAGCCACTGCGGCACACATGCTGCGCTTGATCGTTTTGTCATCCCGGGGCAGGTCCTGACCGATATCCAATTTGATCAGCCACTGGTCCAGTTTGTCAAAAAACTCATCGCCGTGCAGTTTCAGAGGATAAATATCGTCGGTTACGATTTCGGTGTATTGCTGCAGCATATCAAGGGCCCGGTCATGATTGTTCTGAGCCACATACCCCTGGGCCGCCACAATATATGTCCCGATCACAACGCCCGGGTGCAGATGGCGCATATCGAACAAGTCCGCAATGTACAAGGCGCGCCCTAGCACCTCTTCAAATTTGGCCGGATCAGCGGTACACAACCTGAGATAAGCCGGGAAAAAGTTGAACAGGACTACCAGGTTCTGATAAATCCCTAACTGCAATACTCCCTCGGCATCCTCGACCTGGCCGCGCATCTGGTAGGCCGAAGCCATTAGCACTTCAGGGGGCATGGCCGGTTCAATGGTTCCGTCCAGCAGGTCCAGAACCGTGGCGGCATCTCCGGTCGCCAGGGCACAGTAGGCTTCCATGTAAAGAGCCTTTCTGGTCAACGACACATCATCGCCTTCCTCTTTGACCCTGGTAAACAGGTTCCGGGCTTCCTCGATCAAGGCGGTTGATTTCGACGAGCCCTTCAGTAACTCCACATGGTTGAGCAATAGTATCCCCATCTGCAGCAACAAGGGAAAACAGGAGTAGTATTTCTTGATGGCCTGGCGGCATTCTCCCAGCACCGCATCCAGAGGCTTCGAGGCAAAATCGGCGCTCAGGCGGCGATACATTTTGCTTATTGCTTCCTTGGTCATTTGCGGTTGGTAGTCCATGAGGCCATCGATGCTTATGTTAAAGTAGGTGGCCAGCAGGGGCAGCAGGGTTATATCGGGATAGCTCTGTTCGGTTTCCCATTTGGAAACGGACGCCTTGGAAACCCCGATATAGTTGGCCAGGTCTTCCTGGGTGATGCCTTTTTCCTTGCGCTTTTTCACCAACACCTTGGCAATATTGATCTCCTTCATAATAATTGACCTTCCCTTTCGGTCGAATCGACGGTCCGATTGGTTTGCATAAATATACTGGCTTCCACGCTGCCGCTTAACGTCCGCCCGTATATTATGCATGCCCTTGATCGTCTTAAGTTCCCCGACAAAAAACCCTGATCCTCTATAACTCACCCTCTGCCTATATCTTAGTCAGTAGTACGGAGTTATTCAAAGGATTAGGGTTCAATTTAGGGCAACAAAATCAACCAACGCGATACAATAACTTGGGGACTGTCCCCAAGTTATTGCCGGCTAGATTTTGCTTGCCAGCGGCCTCATTCCGGTTATAATAATATCAACGCATCGGGGAGCCGAACCGTCGGCTGAGAAAGATCTACAGATCTGACCCGTTGACCTGATCTGGGTAATGCCAGCGTAGGAATTGCTTCATAGTCGAGTACGCTATGGTCTTTTGCTCATGCTGGGTAAAGGACCTTTTTTATGCCGGATGGGAGGTGAAGCTGATGGCAGAGGCCAATTTGAGTCTGCAGATACTGCCGGTGGTAAGTGAAGAAGAAATCTACCCGGCGGTGGATAAGGTTATCGCGTTGATTGCCCGGTCAGGCCTGAAATATGAGGTGGGTCCCATGGAGACCACCATTGAAGGGGATGTAAAAACCCTGCTGGGACTGGTGGAACAATCGCTGCAATTATGCAAGGAAGCCGGGATACCCCGGACGGTAGCGGTGGTCAAGATCGATTATAAGCCGACTGGAGTGACGATGGATGAAAAGGTCGGGAAGTATCGCCTCTAAAATAGTCCCGTGGACCGCCCTGGCGGCTTTGCTGGTCATCTGGGAAGCGGCCGTCCGGCTGACCCAGGTGCCGGTATATATCCTGCCGGGACCGGTGCAGATCCTCTCCACCCTGGGCGCCAGTTGGGACCTGTTCATGAGCCATACCGGGGTCACCCTGTTGGAAGCGGTGACCGGTTTTGCCTTGGCGGTGGCGGTAGCCTTCATGGTGGCCTTCGTCCTCAACCAGGTTTACTGGCTCAATCAAGCCCTGATGCCCTTGCTGGTGGCGTCCCAGACCATCCCCATCATCACCCTGGCCCCGCTATTCCTGATCTGGTTCGGTTGGGGGATGCTGCCCAAGGTCCTGGTGGTGATCCTGGTGTGTTTCTTTCCGGTGGTCATAAATCTCCTGAACGCCTTCAACTCCGTCGATACCGATCTGATCAACCTGTTCCGCTCCATGGGAGCCGGGCGTCTGGCCATCTTCCGCATGGTCAAGCTGCCCTCGGCCCTGCCTGGATTTTTTGCCGGCTTGAAGATATCAGCCTCCTATGCCATCATGGCGGCGGTGATCGGTGAATGGCTGGGGGCCCAGCAGGGGCTGGGTTACTATATGACCATCGCCCAGAAGTCTTTCCGGGTGGACCGGGTTTTGGCCGCGGTCATGATAATCACCGCCCTCAGCCTGCTGTGGGTGAAGCTGATCGAATGGCTGGAGACTCACACCATGCCCTGGGCCGCCCACGAGCGCAAATGGGAACTGGATCAGTTGTGATCTCTGCCACTCTGAACACAGTGAAGAGTCTAAGCCAGGTAGAGATCCTTCGCTACCGCTCTGGATGACCAAGATTTTGCCTCCGGATGACAAGTGTGTCACTCTGAACGCAGTCATATGTCAACCTGAACACAGTGAAGAGTTTCAGCCTGGCGGGGATTTCTCGCTGCGCTCGGAATGACATAGCGGGCTAACGCGCTGGATGACAAAGATTTTGCCTCCGGATGACATAAGTGAAATTGGCAGGTTAATTTCTAAACCTAATTAGACAGCCCACATAATAGAAACAAGCGATCGCTACACAGCGAAAATGACGGAAAGGATGTTTATTCATAATGAGAAGATTATTGGCCCTGTCCCTGGCCATCTGCCTGCTGCTCACGGCAGGCAGCGGCTGTGCCCCAAAAAACAATGAGCCCCCCAAGACCGAACCCCAGAGGGTCTCGGTCCTGCTGGATTGGTTCCCCAACACCAACCACACCGGGTTATATGCCGCCCAGGCTCAAGGTTACTATGCCGCAGAAGGACTGGATGTCACCATCGTGCAGCCCTCCGGGGGCAGTAATCCGCAGTTGGTCGCCACCGACCAGGCTGATTTCGCGGTCAGTTACCAGGAGGAAGTCACCACCGCCCGGTCCCAGGATATCCCGGTAGTGGCCCTGGCCGCAGTGATCCAGCACAATACATCCGGGTTTGCCTCGCCGGCGGCCAAGAACATAAAATCCCCTAAAGATTTCGAAGGCAAATCCTACGGAGGCTGGGGTTCACCGGCTGAAACTGCGGTTTTGAAAGCCTTGATGGCCCAATATGACGCCGATTTCAATACAATCCAAATGGTCAACATCGGGGACGCCGATTTCTTCGCCAGCATGGAGCGCGGCATCGACTTCGCCTGGATCTACCAGGCCTGGACCGGGATCGAAGCCCAGCTTAAAAACATGCCCTTGCATTTCGTCAGCCTCAAGGATGAGAACAAGGTGTTCGATTATTACACCCCAGTGTTGATCACCAGCGAAAACAATATCGCCCAGAATCCCGAGCTGATCAGTAAATTCATGCGGGCTACCGCCAAAGGGTACCAGTATTCGATCGATGATCCCGATCAGGCGGCGGCCATCCTGCTCAAGGCGGTTCCGGAGCTGAACCAGGAGCTGGTGGCGGCCAGCCAGAAGTACCTGGCGGCTGAATACCAGGCTGACGCCCCCCGCTGGGGAGAAATGAAACCCGAGGTGTGGAAGGACTACGCTGATTTCATGTTCAACAACCAATTGATCGATAAGAACATCGATACCCAAAAGGCCTTTACCAACCAGTTCTTGCCGGAATAGGAGGAGCAGCGGTGGCGGCGATCAAGGTCACCGGGGTCAGCAAGACCCTGGAGGGACTGAAAACCCTGGACAATATATCCCTGGCGGTCGAATGCCGGGAATTCAGAGCCATCCTGGGCCCCAGCGGCTGCGGCAAGAGCACCCTGCTCAATATCATCGCCGGGCTGCTGAAGCCTGACCAGGGCCGGATCGAATTGGGCGGGGTTGATTGGACCGGCCGCACCGGGAGAGTCAGCTACATGCAGCAAAAGGACCTGCTCCTCCCCTGGAAGAACATCCTCGACAATGTCTGCATCCCTTTGCTGCTCCGGGGGGTGAGCCGCAAGGAAGCCCATGGTACTGCCCGGACCTATCTGCCGGACTTCGGCCTGGATGGCTTTGAGGCCTACTATCCCCGCCAACTGTCAGGGGGGATGCGCCAGCGGGCCGCCCTGCTGCGGACCTATCTGTTTACCAGCGACATCATGCTGCTGGACGAGCCCTTTGCCACCCTGGATGCCATCACCCGGGGCAAGATGCAGGTGTGGCTGAAGGAACTGTGCGCCAAATACAAACCCACGGTGATCCTGGTCACCCATGACATTGAAGAAGCCCTGCTGCTGGCCGATACCATTTATGTGCTGTCGTCCCGCCCCGCCCGGGTCCTGCTGCAGGCGGAACCGGCCGGGGTGACGGCTGCCATCAATAACCAGCTGAAACAGGAGATACTCGCAGTTCTGGAAGCTCCCTCCACCAGGTGAGTGATGCAGGGGAACGCCCTTTTTCTTCCTTTGTTTCGGAAATGGGGGGAAAGAGCCGGGAGGGCCGGTTTAGTTTCATTACTTCCCCAGGAAATTCGAGCCGAAATCGATTGCGCGATGGCGACGGTTCTAATAGTTGGTCAAACGGAAGTCCCTGGCACGAAGAAGGCTCAAATTTCGGCTAATAACTGAAACCTGAGCCTTTAATCACATCTGGTGCAAAATTTCTCTGCTGTACCCTCTGCTTCCGTCCTACATACCTCAGTATGGGGAGAACTCCACCTATAGCGGATGTTTTGTCTTTTATCCTGGCCGGCATCCTGATTTATTCTGAAGTAAAACTAATGAAGGAAAAAAGCCTGCTTCAACCTGCTGATTTCCGGCCGAAAAAGGCCCCCGTAGAAAAAGAAGCTCCATCCTCCCGGTTCAATGACCAACCGCAGCCGCAGACAGCCGAAAGTGGCAGCGCCTAGCCAACCGAGGAACACAGGTCCTGAGCCGTTCCCGTCCCCGTTCCCGTGACACCGGGAAGTTGTTTTCCACCGGTAACTTATGGTTTAATGAGGAGATCATATTTATAATCGGAATTGCGGATTAAATGCGTTATACGCACGGGAGGCGCCACATTGAAATACGAGACTATCATGAACCAGATCACCGCAGGACTGACCGGGGATGCCAGCCGGGATATTCCCTACCTCTTGCAAGAGGCGGATAAGTACAAGGACCACACCCTAGCCCAGGAGCTTTTAGGCAGTCTGGGGAATATGCTTTACAAGCTGCTGCCGGAGGATCAGAAGCAGGCTTGGGATAAGGTTTTGACCCAGGAGCGCCAAGGCATCAGCGCTGCGATGCAGGAAGCCCAATTCCAGATTCTCCAAGAGAATTACCAGGCGGCCTTGGAATTGCTGGAAGGTTTGGTGACCAGGATCGAAGAATCCGACCTGTACACCGATTATGAGGCGCAGGGGTATTTCTCATTCAACAATTTTCTAGAGGATCAGCTTTACCGGGAGCTGTACCAGCCGGAACAGGATGTCCGGCATGTTACCGATGATTACGCGGATATGTACTTCGTTTACGGCAATCTCCTGTTGGGCCTGGAACGGACCGGTGATGGAGAAGCCGCTTTGCTTAAAGCTGCGCGCTGGAATCCAGTACGGTCGGACATTCAGTATGCGCTGGGGGAGGTATATAAGCGGAGAAAACAGTGGCAGGAATTCTACGATATCACGGTGAAAGGCCTGGAAAGGTCTTATCAGATCGATTCCCTGACCCGCGGCTATCGCAACCTGGGCTACTATTATATCGAGCAGGAGGATTTTGAAATGGCCACCGCCCTGTTCTTCCTGAGCCTGGGATTCGAACCGGACAACGAGGCCGCCAAGGCGGAGTTGGGTTATATAGCCCAGGTCACCCAGGGGAACATCGTTGCCCCCACCCTGGAGCGGTTGACCGAGTTGTTCGAGCAAAACCATATCCAGATGGGCCCCAATCCCCGGGTGGTGGAACTGGCGATCTCCATCGGCAATGAAGCCTCCCAGGAAGGGGCTGTTGATGCCGCCGTATATTTCTACAACATCGCCTATGAGCTGACCGGGAACGAACAGATAAAGGAGCAGATGGATGCTCTGGCTGGGACCGGACTGGAGTAAAGTGTTACGGTGGAATGCTGCTGGGTTATGCGCTGTCCTGGAGTTTGGCGATCGCCGGACCAGCCTTATTCCTCGGGACATTATTCCTGATAAACTGGTTTAAGAAGCAAAACCCTGTATAAACCAACGAATCATGCTTCTAAGATAGGAAAAGCCGCAATAATTTTCCTGCGTCATGTTTACATAGGTAAAAACCGGCCCTAAACTACCTATATCCAGGAGGAAAAACAATGACCACATTTGGTTTATTTATGCAGTCACCCTCAACTGATTTGCAAACCCGTCCGACCCTAAGACAATTGGTCCGCGGGCGCTAATGAAAAAGACCGAACAATCAGGTGCTCGGACACTACTCATGTCGCTGCTGTTGAGTTCTCCTGGGCCTGTCGTCGTCGGCATCGGGTTGTTTCTGGGGCGAAGTTCTACTCAGTTGGCCGACTTTGTGCGCCGGTCGGTGGAACTGGGAGCTATCCTGGCGTCGTACATAATCTATAACAGATTGCATCGGGATGGCGCAGAACCGGAAACGCTTCACAAAGCCCGGCTTGAGCGTACGGCGAACCTCTGCGTGGGTGTGGCGATGTGCCTTTCGGGGTCTGTCATGCTGTTAATCGCCCTGCTGGGCGGAAGCCCGGAAAAAGGAAATGTGATACCAGGACTTGTCATTGCATTTCTGGGCTTAACCACCAACTCGTGGTTCTGGCTGCGCTACGCGAGGCTTGCCAGTCATAGCGGAGACGCCATTCTAGCGGTGCAAAGCCGGCTCTACCGCTCCAAGTCGTTTGTCGACGCCTCCGTATTTATCGCGCTACTCATCGTGATGATCGCGCCCCTTTCAGAGGCCGCGCAATGGGCTGACATCATAGGCTCAATCATCGTATCAAGTTATCTTGCCGTAAATGGTATCATCATTCTCAAAGACCCCCGCCATTCATCTGCCATCACGGAACAACCAGCGACGTAAAACGCCAATGTGGGGCTCGTTATCCCCTCATTGCCAGCAGCTCATCATTCACAGGCGAACACTGTTGGGGCATGATCGCCATTATAGCCTCATCGAGTGCGGTGTCAGTAAAGGCTGCCTGTCCGCGATACTAGCGGATCAGGCGCCAGATACCCTTTATGAGCCAGCTGGGCAATAGCTTGGCGGCCAGGCGATGGATAAAGGTGTGGGGGCCGCCGGTGACCACTGCCAACCCCAGCTTGTTGCCAAGCAGGGCCCAATTGGCCACCAACGCAGCATCAAGCGCCGGCCACCAGTGCTTGACCAGAATTCCGTTGCTGGTGTCGATGGCCACCTTGAAAAACTCTGTTCCTCTCAGCCAGTGGGGACATACAGCGGTGACGTGTATACCCCGGCCGCGCAGCTCCCAGCGGAGGGCTCTGGTATAACTCAGTACAAAGGCTTTGGTAGCCGCGTATATATTAAATCCGGGCAAAGGCTGAAATGCGGAACTCGACCCAATCTCAAAAAGCCTGCTTCCGCGGCTCATATAGGGTAGGACCGCAAGGGTCACAGCCACCAGCGCCCGCACATTTACATCTATCATCCCCAAACTCTCTTTACGGGTCAAATCATTGTAATTGCCGAATTTCCCGAACCCAGCTGCATTTACCAGATATCGGACGTTGGGCTTTTCTTCTTGCAAGAGCCTTTCGAGCTCCTTTATGCTGCGGGAATCGCCAAGATCCAGAGCCAATGGGCGCACCGCTATTTTCAGCTCGCTGGCCAGCCGGGCAAGCCGCTCCGCCCGGCGCGCGATAACCCACAGCTCGTCCACCTCGCCGGTCTCCGCAATTTTCTCGGCAAAGGCTTTTCCAAAGCCTGAGGATGCGCCGGTAATGATCGCTATCTTCATAAGGGTTACCCTCCCGTGTGCAAGTTTGAAGCTTTTAGTAGTCTTTACTTCCACACGCATGAATATTGCCAAAAGAAATTGATCCCCTTGAAGACTCATCGCTTTACGGACTGCGGTCAGGTAACCGGTGGATAAATATTATTAAACCAGAGAAAATAAAAGCAGCTGACTCTTTGATGAGCCAGCTGC
>JAAYJY010000253.1 GCA_012522705.1 Syntrophomonadaceae bacterium
CTATCAGGATCGGTTCGGAAAAGGCGAAAAATAGCATGGTCAACGCCGCCGGCAGCAGGATCAACAGGGCCATGCCATTACCGGCGATCTGTTCCGCTTCCTCTTGTTTTTGCTGGCCCAGGCGGAGGGAGATCAAGGCAGTGGTTCCCACCCCGATCAATACTGACACCGCCAGCATGAGGGTCATGATAGGAAAAGCCACCGAAGTGGCGGCGATGCCCAGCGAACCGATCCCCCGCCCTACAAATATGCGGTCGACCACGTTGTACAACGAGTTGACCACCATGCCCACGATGGCCGGGAGGGAAAACTTCCACAGCAAGGGGCCTATTTTGTCATTCAATATTTGCTCAGAACTTTGCATGCTGAATCCCTTCCAAAATCTATGCAATGATTATTATTGATGAAGTCATCTTGGGGTATGATATCCCTCTTGACCACCGGCGTCAATGCGATTTTCGACATGAAGCCGGGAAACCTCACTGTCCTCTGCCATCTCTGCCAGGCAAACCCATCCTTGTGGATTTCAGAAGATATGTAGGGATTTAACAATATATCAAAGTTCATCCCAACATAGCCGGGCATGTCCAATCCAGATAGTTCAGAGCCGATTTGAATATAAAAATCCACAATTGATAGACTTGTTACATTGCACTACCTGCTAAACTGAATAGCCCCAATGACGATACTGCGTTGTACCAAAATGAGCCAAGAGTAAATAAGCCGAAAGTATAGGAAGGAGTTTTCCCATGTCAAAAAGGATTTTCGTTCCCGTCTTTATTCTCGCCTTGTGGTTTACCGGTCTGTCTCTAATCAACAGCGAATCAGCCATGGCCGCTGCCAACCTGGTGTGGGGCTCCCGCGGCACCGAGGTAGTACATACCCAACAGGCCCTGAATGCCAGGGGATACTGGTGTGGATCCGCTGACGGAATTTATGGGCCCCAGACCTATCAGGGGGTGACCCGTTTCCAGCGGGATGCCGGGCTGACCGTCGATGGAGTGGTGGGAACCGCCACCAGGAAAGCTTTGGGACTGGAGTCTGCTGCAGTCACTGCGTCCCGCAGCGAAGACACTGTTTCCAGAGCGGGCAGCACCGGTCGGGTCCTGACCATGGTGGCCACCGCCTATGATGGCTGTTACCAATGCAACAAACCCTGGTATGGTTACCCATCATATATAGGGCTGCCATTGGCCCGCGGCATCGTGGCCGTTGATCCCAAGGTGATCCCGATGGGGACCCGGCTGTACGTGGAGGGTTACGGCAATGCTATTGCCGCCGACCAGGGCAACGCCATCAAGGGCAACCGAATCGACCTCTTCTTCGACACGCACGCCGAGGCTCTTAGGTACGGGATGAAGACCGTAAAGGTAACAATCCTGGGATAATAAGAAAGAGCGGGAAAGCAAGCCAAGCCGGCCAGAAACAGGACAAATATGGGAACGCTGTAAGTACTTGCAGGACTCTCATTTAAATATGGTGAAAATAATCACAATATTTTTAAAAAACACTTGAATAATTAAACCTTTTATGCGTAATATTATATAGAAAAGAAAGACCGGGTAATATGAACTGACAACAGAAGTCCTCCTTCTGTTAATGTAAGGACCGCCGCTATTGAGGATTCAGCGGCGGTTCTTTCTTGCCGCGCGGCATTTACCAGCTAATCATGTAATGGTAAAATGGTCTTGATTTTTGGAAGGAGGGATCCTGATGATTCTTACCACCACTCCAGTTATAGAAGGGCATCCGGTGGTGGCCTACCTGGGACTGGTCACCGGCGAAGCCATCATGGGGGCCAATGTGGTGCGCGACCTGTTTGCCAGCGTCACAGATATCGTCGGCGGGCGTTCCGGCGCTTATGAAACCAAGCTGGGTGATGCCCGGCGTATTGCTATCCGGGAGATGGAAGAGATGGCCCGTAAGCTGGGAGCCGATGCGGTGGTGGGCATCGATCTGGATTATGAAGTCATCCGCGACGGCATGCTGATGGTCAGCGCCAGCGGTACGGCGGTAAAAATCTCCTAAGCCCCGCCAGTCCGGTAGACCAGGCCAAAAAGCAAGGGCGGTTGCGCGCTAACCCGGACCGCCCTAAAAAGCCATGCTCAACATGGAGATCAGAATAATAACAAACAATACCACTACCAGAGCGATTATATAGGTCTCCATTTTAGGGGTGACTGTGACCAGGGTCCTCTTTGGGGGCGGCTCGATCACTACTTCTCTCGTCCCCGATGTTATCTCCTCCAGTTTTTCCAACAGTGCGTCGGTCTTGGCAAAAACCTCCTGCTGCTCCCGCTCCAACTCCACTGACAGAGCGGCCATACGGGCTTTGAACTCATCGTTGTTCTCATCGCTGCGCTGTTCGAACCTATCCATTTCCGCTGACAATTGCTCCATCCGCGCGTAAACGGCTTCGGTATTGTTACGGGTGCGGGTATAGGTATTCTTGACCACCTGCAGATATTCGTTATCCCGAGCCCCGGACCTCTGGTGGTTCTCCATAGTATCCAGGATCTTATCCAAGTCCTCCGGCCTTTCAACATGGTGTAATAAAACATGCTGGACAATCGAGAAATACAAAGGCAACAACCGCAGCGTTTCCTTCATCATGGCTGTCAACTCATCATTGCTGATGTTCACGATTTTTTGAATCAGGCTGTAGCTGAAAGTTTTACGAGGCTCCTCAATTGCCCCGTCCATTATCTGGCTAAGGTCGATGATCAGTTGAGCCAATCTTTCCGGGCTCTCATTTTCCAATGCGGCCAGGTTCAACATCGTTTTATTCTCTTCCATAACCGAGCCCTCCTAAATCCTAGTCCCCTGCCGGGATGTGGGGCAGAGATATCCAACCCAACTATATTATAACCCTTGGCAGTCCAGTTCTGCCCACCCCACCGGCCCAAATTTTTCAATCCCGGTTATAAAGATCCCGGGTGTAGACTTTCTCCGCCACATCTTCCAACTCATCCGCCATCCGGTTGGATACGATTATGTCTGAAATTGCCTTGAATTCTTCCAGGTCGCGGATGACCGGGGATTTGTAAAAGTGGTCCTCGGCCAGGAAGGGTTCATATACCACCACTTCCACCCCCTTGGCCTTGACCCGCTTCATGATGCCCTGGATCGAGGAAAACCTGAAGTTATCCGAATCGGATTTCATGGTAAGGCGGTAGATGCCGACCACCTCAGGCTGGCTGCTCAGAATCATATCGGCTATATGATCCTTGCGGGTGCGGTTGGCATCGACGATGGCGCCGATAATATTGTTGGGCACGTTATCGTAATTGGCCCGCAGTTGTTTGGTGTCTTTGGGCAGGCAGTACCCCCCATAGCCAAAGGAAGGATTATTGTAATGACTGCCGATGCGGGGGTCGAGCCCCACCCCTTCGATGATCTGGCGGGTGTCCAGGCCTCTGATCTCGGCATAGGTGTCCAGTTCGTTGAAATAGGCTACCCGCAGGGCCAGGTAGGTGTTGGAAAACAGCTTGATAGCCTCCGCCTCGGTAGGATCCGTATAAAGTACCGGCACATCCGGTTTGAGCGCCCCCTTCAGCATCAACTGGGCGAATACCCGAGCTCGTTCCGACTGCTCCCCTATCACTATCCGGGATGGATACAGGTTGTCGTAGAGAGCCCGGCCCTCCCGCAGAAATTCCGGGGAGAAAATAATATTGTCAGTTGCGAACATCTGCCGGACATTCTCGGTGTAGCCCACCGGAACAGTGGATTTGACCACCATTACCGCGTCTGGATTGATGGACAGCACGTTGGCGATCACCGCTTCCACCGAGCGGGTGTTGAAAAAGTTGCGATCCGGATCGTAATCGGTGGGGGTGCTTATGATTATGTATTCAGCTTCTGAAAACGCCTTGTAGGCATCGGTGGTTGCACAGAGATCAAGC
>JAAYJY010000254.1 GCA_012522705.1 Syntrophomonadaceae bacterium
ACGCTGGCATGAAGCCCAACGCGGCAGTACTTGTGGCCACCCTCCGCGCCCTCAAGAATCATGGCGGGGTAGCCAAGGACAAGCTGGGCGAGTCCAACCTGGCAGCTCTGGAGAAGGGCGCCGAGAACCTGGAGAAACACCTGGAAAACCTTAACCTGTTTGGAGTGCCGGTAGTGGTGGCTCTGAACGAATTTCCCGGTGACCGTTCCGAAGAAATTGAAATGGTTATGAGCAAGTGTGCCGCTTTAGGGGCTGATATGGCTGTATCCCGGGTTTGGCGAGAAGGCGGACAGGGTGGTGAGGAACTGGCCCGTAAAGTCATGGCGGCAGCAGAGCAAGATACTGCCTTCAAGTTCCTTTACGACCTGGAGGTGCCGCTCAAGAACAAGCTCGAAAATATATGCCTCCGCATATACGGGGCGGATGGAGTTACATACAGTAAGGCAGCGGAAAACATGTTGGCCCGCTATGAAGAGATGGGTTATGGTCACCTGCCCATATGTATCGCCAAGACCCAGTATTCGTTGTCGGATAATATGAGTGCGGTGGGCAGACCTCGTGGCTTCATCGTCAACATCCGGGAAGTCCGGTTATCGGCCGGGGCAGGTTTTATCGTGGCCATCGCGGGAGATATCATGACCATGCCGGGGCTGAGCAAGGTCCCGGCCGCTGAGAAGATCGACATCATGCCGGATGGAGAGATTGTGGGTCTGTTTTAAATACAGATTTAAAACAGCTGGATAATCGTTGGATATGATCACTGGTATAACAGAATAATTAATAGCCCTTTGCCACAGACTCGTAAGTAGTTGGAGGCAAGGGGCTTTTTCATGTCATTTATTAAATAGCCTCCGGCCTATTTTTGGATGAGGGCGAACAGCTCGGCCCGGGTTTCGGCCCGGGTTTCGAATATTCCCCGTACTGCCGAGGTTACCGTCATGGAACCTGGTTTCTTTACCCCGCGCATGGTCATACACATGTGCTCGGCCTGGATAATTACCCCGGCGCCATTGGGCTTAAGAGTCTGGAAAATACAGTCGGCGATCTGCGAGGTCAACCTTTCCTGTAGTTGGGGCCTTCTGGCATAAGCCTCCACCACCCGGGCCAGTTTACTTATCCCTACAACCTTGCCGCCTTTCGGGATGTAGGCGACATGGGCCCAACCATAGAAAGGCAGAAAATGGTGTTCGCACATGGAGTAGACCGGGATGTCTTTGACCAGGATCAATTCATCATGATACTCGGTAAAGGAAACATCCAACAATTCGCGGGGATCCATTTGCATGCCGCTAAAGATCTCCTCGTACATGCGGGCTACGCGGCGGGGGGTATTGGCCACCCCTTCGCGGTCCGGATCTTCACCGATGGCCTCCAGAATCTGTCTGAAGGCCGATTCGATTTTAGCCGTGTCAATCATATGTCTCACCTAAACAATCCTCCGTTTAGTCAGATTTAATTAACGTAACGCATCACTTCAGTCCTCGTAATAGGGGTGCGGAAAGGGAATCTGGCCAATCTATCATTCAGGCTGAAGTATATTCCACATCGAACAAATCATCGTCACTCAGGGTTAAGTATCCGTCATCGTCCAGGTCCTGTAACGCGGTTATCTTAAGCACGCGGTCCCGGTCAGTCCATATGGATGCCGGCAGTCGGTCGGAGGCTGTAAACGCGAATCGGGCCGGGTTGGCCAGTCGAGCCCGGCTGAGGCCCTGGATCGTATCTGCCAAGCAGGGTGGACCTTGGACTGATACCAGCAGGTCAGGGCGATTGATGTGCCCCATATAATGGTCGGCAATCATAATCATACGGACCGCCAGTAACAACTCAGGACATGCTTCCTGATGGTGGTTCAGGGCCAATTTGTAAAAATGGTTGCGACGCATCGCCTCATCGTGGGCACGGATATAGGGAGTTTGGGGCGAAAAGACAATATCCTGATCGTAATAGGATTTAATATCTACTACCGGAGTGCCATCGACGGCATCCAAACCAATTACGCGCAGTGAATTCCCCTGGACCACTTCCAGCCTGACCAGGGTCAAAGCGATGGGATTGGGACGATTGGGGGATCTCAGTCCAAAGACACCATACTCGGGGATATCCGGATTGAACCGGCGGGGAACAGTCTTTAGAAGCCGACGGTCGGACTTATGAAACCAGAGCAGAACCCAGAGATGGGAGTTTTCCCCGATCCTTTCCAGTGCTTCATGGTATTCGGGCCGGATATCGATCCAAGCGGGTCGGCCCGGGGGGAGATAGTCGTCAAGACTGGCGAGGGGGGATCTCACATATCCAATCGGTTTTAAAATTATGCCGGTATCAATTATCATCGGATCATTCCTTTCATCGTCCTTCATTATATCAGATAGATCGGTATTCGCCATGGTGTCGGAGCCGGCGGCAGAATTATTGTATATTCTGCCGAAAAAGGGTATATTGATTTGATAATACTTTTCCAGGGGGTTTGGGATGAGGCTGGCAAAATACCTGGCCCAGTCGGGGGTAGCCTCCCGCCGCCATGCGGAGGATTTAATAAGAGCGGGTCAAGTCACAGTAAATGGCACAGTGGTCACAGAAGTGGTAACACTGGTGGATCCCAAGACCGATAGTATTAAGGTCGGCAACCGACGGCTGTATGCTGAGCCGTTGTTCTACGTACTCCTCAACAAACCGGCCGGGTATATCTCCACAGCTCATGATCCTCAAGGACGCCCCACGGTAATAGAGTTGACGGCTGACTTGCCGGTCCGGCTGCACCCCGTGGGGAGGCTGGACTTTGATACGGAAGGTTTGTTGTTGCTAACCAATGATGGGGAATTTACCAATTTGGTGACCCACCCCCGCTACCAGATAGATAAGAAATACTTGGTGAAGGTCAAGGGATATGTGACCGATGAAGAGGCTGCCCATCTGCAGCAGGGAGTGGAGGTGGAGGACGGTATGACCGCCCCGGCCATAATAAAGCTCCGGAACCGTAACCAGATGTTCACGGAGATGGAGATCACCATTCACGAAGGGCGCAAACGCCAGGTCAAACGCATGTGCGCTGCGGTGGGACACCCGGTGGTAAATTTGACCCGGACCGGTTTGGGTTTTCTGGAGCTGGGCCCCTTGAAAACGGGGGAATACCGATTATTGAGCTCGGATGAAGTCGAAGGGATAAAAATGGCGGCGTGGGGTTAAGGTTAACCCCAATGCGGCAATCAAGGCCGGTGAAGCCGGATAGGCAGGAAACGGCCCGGTACGATGGAACTAATCGTATTTATACATATACTAGGAGGGATAGGCTCTTGGCACAGGTAAAGGCAAAGATACGCTTTGATTATCCCGGCAGGGCGAAACCGGGAAAGTTTTTCGGAAAAAAGAATATTGAACAACTGGCCGACCATAACCGCCAGGAAAAGGTATCCAAGATGCGTAATGTTCCAATACAGGGGGTGCGCATCGATGACATCGATATGAGCCAGGATATCTACATACTGGTCGATGACATCTCAGGATCCAGGATAGCCTATGCACCCGTGATCATCACATTTGGAGCCGATAAGATTGATGAATTGATAAAGTTTGCAGTTATGGAGGAGTTCAGGACTATTGAGATAATAGAACCGGAAGAATTGCTACTGGCTAAGGGTGAAACAGAAAAGCTTTTATTTAGAGTCAGCGAAGAATTATCCGGCTACCGCCAGCATTTGATGCGGCTAATGGACGATTGGAGATGATCGGGACACGAGATAGAGGGAGGGCTGAGGGTTATGAATAAGCATCGTCTGAAAATGATCCTGGAACAGGTTCAGGACGGGCATCTGGATGTGAATGATGCCTGTCGAATGTTTGAGACGTTGCCATTTGAGGATCTGGGCTTTGCCAAATTGGATACCCATCGCGCCGTCAGAGATAACTTTCCGGAGGTGGTTTTTTGTGAAGGCAAGACCGTCGAGCAGATAGTGACCATCTTCCAACGATTATACCTGGAAAATGATCTGGTCATCGGTACCCGGGTGGAGTCCAAGGTCTATGCGGCAGTGCGGGAACAGATACCTGAGATCCAATACCAAGAGCCGGCTGGGGTACTATATGCCCGACGTACGCCGGCGGTGCCCTTCGGGGCGGCGACCGTCATATCAGCTGGAACCGCAGATCTCCCGGTGGCGGAGGAAGCCGCCGTCTGTTTGGAGATAATGGGGGTCAAGGTGGGGCGGGTTTACGATGTGGGAGTAGCCGGTATCCACCGGCTCTTAAACGAGGTCCAGACTATAAACCAATCCCAGGTGGTAATAGTGGTAGCCGGGATGGAAGGAGCTCTGGCCAGTGTGGTGGGAGGCCTGACCAAACGACCGGTAATAGCCGTTCCCACCAGTGTCGGTTATGGAGCCAGTTTTAATGGCCTGGCAGCCTTGCTAACTATGCTGAACAGTTGCGCCGGCGGAGTCGGAGTGGTTAACATCGATAATGGGTACGGAGCGGCAGCTTTGGCGGTAGCCATACTAAGGACATTTAACGGATAAAGGCATCCCCCTGGGCATAAGATAGAGGAGGAATATGTTCCGGGGGGATGGTTTATGAAGGATTTAATTGACCGGGTGGAAAAAGGCCTGATAAGGTTTGTCGTTATAGGGATAGTCATAATGGTTGTAGTGCAGGGGTTTATGTCGGTCGACCCCCTGCGTCTTTACCTCAGTTGGGGAGAAAGGATGGAGGGTGAACAGCTGCAATTGCCGGTGGCGGCCAACAAAACTGAGACGGTTGATCCCGATGTGGAGGAAGCGGCCGTATCCCCTCGGGCCCGTTTGGTCCTGGAGATAAGCCATTTTTCATCCCTGCCCAGAGCCAAAGTACTGGTTAACGGCTCAGAAAGAGCCGCCTTCAACGGTAAACAGATCAGCCTGGCAGTCCAGGCCGGTGACAAGGTGGAGATAGATGCTACCGCCTACAACTTCCCCATCGAATTCAGTGTTGAAGCAATATCTTCCAATCTGGTTTTCCCTGAAAAAAGCCAGAAATATACGACCAACCAGACAGTGGTCATGGTGGGCCGAGTTATAGTAAAATGATACCAACGCAGGTCAGGAGGTGCATCTCATGGAGCCGGGCAGCAAAATAGCAGCTTCGTCAGCCATCAAAATGGCTTTGTCCGCATCACGGGCGGAAGAGGTACAAATCAAGAAAGCTCTTCTGGACGAATATGGGATCAGGGCCGTGGCGGTTGATTACGGGGGAGAGTTCATCTCCTCAATGGCCAAGATAGTAGAGCGTTCGGTGGTGGCCGCCAAGAGAGAGGGTGTCATCAAGGATACCCACTCCGATGAAGGAGCGGTTGCGGGAGCCTCGCGGGAGGCGCTGTCCCAGATAATGCCCAAGGCATTGGGTCTCAATGTGGGGGGGAAAATCGGGGTAGCCCGGTATCAGGATC
>JAAYJY010000255.1 GCA_012522705.1 Syntrophomonadaceae bacterium
AAGAGATTGAGCTGATGCTGGGTATCCATCACCTGCAGCCGGTGGTTATCGTAGACGAAGCCCATCTGTTGGACAAAGAGATGCTTGAAGAAGTCCGGTTCCTGCTGAATTTCAAGATGGACGCCAAAAGCCCGATGGCCTTGATCCTAGTCGGCCAAAACGAACTCTGGGACCGACTCAAACTGCAATCCTATGCCGCCATCCGGCAGCGTATCGATTTGCAGTGCAAGCTGCCTCATCTGGACCGTTCCCAGGTCGGGGAGTATGTAAAAAGGCACCTGGCTTATGCCGGCGCCCAACATGATATTTTCTCGGATAACGCGGTTGACGAGATATTCAAGTTTTCCAGCGGAGCGGCAAGAATGGTCAACAAGGCCTGCACCCATTGCCTGCTCTATGGTGCCCAAAACAACCGCAATATCATTGATGATCACATGGTCAAATTGGTTGTTCAGGGAGAATTGAATTAGTTCTCCCTGCCCCTTCGGGGCGACTAATTGGCCAGTAATTCCGTCAACTTTCGGACAGCATACGCCGTCTATCGCCGGACATTATGGGGCGGCAGTAACAGATTGGGAGAGGAAATGAAAAGTGTCCCGGGAAGAGTGTCAGGGGTATGGTTCGAGACTACAGATAAAGCAGTTGTTTTGTCATCCGGAGAAGCCGAAAACGACGAAGGATCTCATAAAAAAAACAACGTATTATATTATGGTCATATCAATTTAGGTTACAATGGATGACAGGCGCAGAGAGACTTCAACTCCAGCCATGGAAGGTGAACAGTGAACTGATGATCGATAAAGCCATATGGGTATTGCTAACCGTCATAATCATTGGAACGCCCACTCTTCTCCTATATTCGCTGATACGGACCCTTAAATTGGGCAAGGCGATAGAATGGTTTTTTTTAATAGTTGTTGGTTTGGCCCTGATATACAACCTGTATGACAATAACCGCTTTATAGTAAAAGAAGAATCCGTCTACATAGAAAACCTGCCCGCTGCCTTCGAGGGATTCACTATCTTACAGATTAGTGACCTGCACGGGAAAGTCTTTGGCCGTGACCACCGCAATCTCACTGCCCGGATCAACACCATGGATTATGACATGATCGCCTTCACTGGCGATATGGAGACGTTCACGCGGAGTTTCGAGCTGTTTTACGCTTTGCTGGATAGAATCGATAACCAAGACCATATGATCTACGTTAACGGAAATGTCGATCTTGCATATAATTCGCTATTGGGGAACGTCAAAGCAACTGGCCGCCGATTGGAGGAACACGGGTGCACTCTCCTCAACCGGCCCTATCCCATAGTGCGCGGCGGAGCAACGTTATGGCTGATAAACGATATGGCCCGCCACTTTAACTTTGCGCTGCCTGATGATATAGGTTCTTCTCACGGAGATGAGGAGCGCCAAGTCTACTCAGAATACATCACGGAACTGACCGAAATCTCTGCCCAGAATAAGATCGGCCAAGCCAACACGGTCATGATCACCCATTATCCCTATAGCCCCACAGATTTGGAAGCCGCAGCGTCCCGATCCCCTATTTTCAAGTATGATCTGGTAATCGCCGGCCATTACCATGGCGGGCAGATCAGGATACCGTTTTACGGTGCCATCTATGTCCCCGTCTACCGGGATTCCGAAGCCAGTTGGTTCCCGGAACAAAAATATGTCAGTGGTTTGGTGGAATACGATGGGATACAGCAATATGTAAGCC
>JAAYJY010000256.1 GCA_012522705.1 Syntrophomonadaceae bacterium
CGGGGACTGGGCCTGCCCATAATTCCCTCCCCGGTCAGATCGGATATCAGTTGATCACGGTCCGTCGTCAGGGTGTTGGTGCGCAGCACCACTTGGGGGCGTTGGTTAAAGTAAATCAGCATGGCCTCCACTTGTGGAGGGTCGTATTCAACCAGTAATTGCTTTATCAACCATTCCGGTTGGGAATAAAACACTGCATAGAAAGCCGCCGAGTCATGGGGTTCGGGGTAACGGATGTCCGCCCGGTGACGGGCAATATTGCGCAAGACCCCATTAGCCAGGCCGGCCAATCCCGGGCCGGCTTTACTCTTGGTCAAATCCACCCCGCTGTGGATAGCCGCGTAGTCGGGAATGGCTTCTAAAAACAAGAGTTGGTAGAGAGATAAACGCAAAATATTGCGCAACCAGGGGTTTTGTTCCGCAACCGGCCGTTTCAAAAAAAGATCAAGCACCCAGTCCAGGTGCTTTAACATGCGAATGGTTCCGTTGACAAGTTCGGTTACCAGATGCCGGTCGGGGGCCGGCCAATGTACAGCCTGCTCCAATTCTCTTTCCAGGATCAGATTGGCATAGGCACCTTTTTCGACTACCTGGTAAATGACTTGCAGGGCTGTCAGACGCGGGTCGGTGACCCGCCGCCCTTGCTCACTTGGTTTCATCCATATCTCCTGTGGGGCTGATGGTTTTAGTCATCCCGACCGCTCATAAAGATCATCACATAATAAAGCAGATTGGCTATCGCCGTCAATGTGGCAGCCAGGTAGGTCATGGCTGCGGCGCCAAGGACTTTTTTGACCATCGGCACCTCATCGTTACTAACCAATCCCGCTTGCGACAATTGGACCACCGCCCTCTGGGAGGCGTTGAATTCCACCGGCAGTGTGACCAGATGGAAGACTACTACGGCTGAAAATAGTAATATGCCCACCAATACCAAATTCATGCTGTTCAGCAGGAATCCAACCAATAAAATCGGGAAGGACGCCGAGGATGCAAAATTGGCCACCGGTACTATCGAAGCCCGCAGCTGCAAAGGGGTGTACCCCTCATTGTGTTGGATGGCATGCCCCACCTCATGGGCAGCCACACCGATGGCGGCGATGGATGTATTACTGTGCACAGTTTGGGAAAGATTTAAACTATTGTCGCGAGGATCATAATTATCGGTCAGGTCCCCGGCGATGGGATTGATTCTTACCTTGCCGCCCAAACCGTTTCGCTGCAGCAGCGTCACGGCGGCCTCGGCCCCCGTAGTCCCGCGACTGGACCGGATCTGGGAATATTTTTTGTAGGTCGATTTGATGTTAAACTGGGCGTATAGAGAGATCAACAAAGCCGGAATAATAAAGATCAGATAATAAACCACTCACTCATCCTCCTTTACAAATAGCCTGTAAGGCATTTTCGACATCTGTCACTACCACGCTGGTGTTGATACAGGGGCCGTTGGGACGGCAATTCAATACCCCAATGACCGGGATGTGGGTGGCATCCTGGATACCCAGTGACAAGTCCCTTTCACAGGCTACCGCTACCACGCCTCGGGGTTTGGTCTGTTCGATAAACTTGCGGGCCAGGGTCCCCCCGGTAGCGACCTTGACCATCGCATGATACCTCTCCCCCAAGTCGATCAAATCGCTGACACAGCATTTTTGGCACCGCTTGCAGTTGTTGATGTCCATGGTTATCTTGTGGGGACACTTCGAATCTTGTATGCAATGAGGCAGCAATATGAGCACCTGCCGTCCATCCAATAGCAGCTTTTTGGACTTGACCAGGTAATTGTTGACCGCAATATATGACTGCAGGATCTTTTCTTTGTTTATGCCAGCCAGGCGACCGGTCAAAAGGGTTATCGGGAACAGCAACTCATTGGCCATCCGGGTTAAACTATCCAGGGAAGGAATGCTCTTGGACTTCATTATCATAAGGATGATAGCCAGTACTCCGATGCCCGCCAGCAAGAATATAATCCCCACAATGCTGGCAATTACCGTCAGCAATACCCTGCCTACCAGTAACTCACGGTTCTGCAACAGGAACCAAACCCCGCCCGCCAGAGTCAATGCCAACAACATGCTGACCATCAGCAAGCCTACATAGATTCGTTTTTTTATTTCCACCACTGCACCCCCTATGAGAGGACGTCCCCTGGTTCCAGGCTAAACCCTTTCATGAAGTCGCGGCTGGATATCCGTTTTTTGCCTTCTTTCTGGATCTCTAATATTTCCAGTATCCCGTCGCCGGTCTGGACTGCAAATCCATCGGAAGTGACATCTGCGATTTCGCCCGCCTTGGTACCTGTATCCTGCTGGTGCACCAGACTTCTGAATATCTTGAAACGTTGCCCTCTTAATGAGGTATAGGCTCCCGGTTGAGGACTCAAGGCTCGGACAGTGTTATTGATCTCCGCGGCACTCATATTCCAATCGATTCTCTCTTCCTCCCGGCTTATCCGGGGAGCATAGGAACTGCGCTGATCATCCTGCTTGCGGCGAGGGCTGGATCCACTGGTGAGTACCGCCATGGTGTCCAGCAACAGGTCGGCACCAGCTTGGGCCAATCGGTCGTGGATCTCACCAAAGTCCATCTCGGCACCAATCTCGAGGGGAGCCTGCAAAATAATATCGCCAGTATCCAAGCCGGCATCCATGAACATGGTTGTAACCCCCGTCACCTTATCTCCCGCCATGATAGCCCGCTGGATCGGAGCAGCGCCGCGGTAATGAGGCAGCAAAGATCCATGCACATTGATACAACCCAATCTGGGCAGATCCAGGATCTCGACCGGAAGAATCTGCCCATAGGCCACTACCACGATCACATCCGGTTCCCAATCCCGAAGGACATCGACACTTTCACTGTCTCCCACCCGGTTGGGCTGAAAGACTTCCAATCCTAGTTTTAACGACAACTCCTTGATCGGGGAAAATGATAACTTCTTGCCCCGTCCCCGGGGTCGGTCAGGTTGGGTCACGACACCGACGATGCGGTACTTGTGGTCAACCAGCCTGGCCAGCGAGGGTACGGCAAAATCGGAAGTGCCCATGAAAACAACCCTCAATACCATTCACCTCCCAGTCAAGTCTAAAATTCGTCGTTCCTCATATGGGTGGCTTTGTCAGGAAACAAGATCCCGTCAAGGTGATCTATCTCATGCTGCAGAACCAGCGCCAATAAGCCTTCCGCTTCCAGGTCGATATTGTTTCCGCCAACGTCCATACCGGTCACTCTTACCTTTTGGGCCCGTTTACACCATCCCACTTTACCAGGCACACTGAGGCATCCCTCGCTCCGGTTTTGCTCTCCCTCACTAGCAACTATCACCGGGTTAATGATCTCCAGATAATTATCCCCGGGATCTAGCACGATGATTCGTTTGGAAACTCCGATTTGAGGCGCCGCCAGGCCTATTCCTTCCGCAAAATACATGGTATCGCGCATATTTTCCAATAATCTCAGCACCCCGGCATTGACCTTTTTGACCTCGGCGCATTTCTGGCGCAATACCGGGTCGGGGCTGGTGAGTATTTTATAGACAGACATTTCTGCCCTCCTTAAAGTGTACTGACCGGATCAAAGTCTATGTCTATTCTAACATTTTTGCCTAAGGGTCTGACCATAAAATATACGGCCACGCTCTTGAGCAATCCCAAATCCCGGCATTTAACCATCAATTGATAACGATGGCGATTCCTTATCCGGGCCAGTGGGCATGGGGCCGGACCAATCACGGTGATATCAGCTTCACTGGCGTCTATTATTTCCTCGATGAAATGACCTGCGGCTATTGCCGTTTTTTCAACTATCGCCTCATCTTCCCCGCTGACCACCAGTCTTAAGAGGCGGGTAAAAGGAGGATAGTCAAGTCGTCGGCGTATATGTGCTTCATGCTCGTAGAAACCTTGAAAATCCTGGTCGGCCGCCAGTTCTATAATAGGATGCTCAGGGTTTAGGGTCTGTATGACCACCTCGCCTTGGGATTGCCCGCGTCCGGCCCGGCCGGCCACCTGCACCAGAAGTTGGAAGCACCTTTCGCCAGCTCGGAAATCCGGCAGGTTGAGCATCCCATCAGCATCAATCACGCCAACCAACGATACATTGGGAAAGTCCAATCCTTTGGCAACCATCTGGGTTCCCACCAGGATATCTATCTGTCCGCTGCGCATCCGGTCCAGGATGGATTTTTGAGCGCCTTTGCGGCGGCTGCTGTCCACGTCCAGCCTGGCTACCACTGCCTGGGGAAATAGTGTCCGTATGTGTTCTTCGATCCTTTGGGTTCCGGCTCCCAGGAGTTGCAGATGCTTGCCTCCGCACACTGGGCAAAGGTCTTCTGCGGGCAAGTGAAGGTTGCAATAATGACAGACATTCTCGCCAATATCGCTATGGTAGGTCATTCCTACCGAACAGGAAGGACATGAGGCGATATTACCACATTCCCAGCAAACTGTCATGGGTGAATGACCCCGGCGATTTATGAAAAGGATAATTTGTTCTCCCCGCTCCAGGTTTAAACCGATCTTTTCCCGGAGCAAGGGCGACAGATACCCACGGGAATCATTTCGGAAAGACTTTTTAAGGTCCTCGATGAATACCCGGGGCATAGATCCTCCCGCGATCCGGAAAGGAAGCGGCAACAATTGCATCGAACCGATGGAGGCGGCATGATAGGTTTCCAGGCTGGGGGTGGCGCTGCCCAAAATCATAACCGCCGACGCCTGTTCGGCTCGCTGCCTGGCTACCTCCCTGG
The DNA here is from genome assembly GCA_012522705.1 of Syntrophomonadaceae bacterium. Classification (GTDB taxonomy): domain Bacteria; phylum Bacillota; class Syntrophomonadia; order Syntrophomonadales; family Syntrophomonadaceae; genus PHAA01. The sequence continues at coordinate 4,751 of JAAYJY010000256.1, forward strand.
CATGGTAGCGGGGAACCTCTTCTTGTTTATAGGTGTTCTCCTGCTCCTCATCCATAATGATCAAACCCAGGTTGGAGACGGGCGCAAAAACGGCCGATCGGGCTCCCAGCACCAATCGAGCTTCACCGGCCCTGATACGGTGCCACTGCTCATACCGCTCTCCTGCCGACATGGCGCTGTGAAGCACGGCCAGGTCGGGGAAGCGGGAGGCAAACACCTCCACCAGTTGCCGGGTCAGGGCGATTTCCGGGACCAGCACCAGAACTCCGCGACCCTGTTGCAGAGCGGTCAGTGCGGCCTGGACATAGACCTCGGTTTTGCCGCTCCCGGTGACCCCGAATAATAAAAAATCAGTCCGAACTACACCCCTTAAGGCGGCCCTGATTCGGGCCACAGCCTCTTGCTGTTCATCGGTCAGAGATAGAGCATCGCCCGGCTCCGTCGCATATACCGGTGACAGGCGGATGTACCCCTTGTTAAGTAGGGCTTTCAGGCTTGCCGGTGGCAGCCGGGAAGGCCCCGGGTCATCTTGGAGACAGCCATCTTGCAGCAACTGTTCCATTATAGCGGCCTGGCGGGGAGCTTTGCGGCGCAGGACCGGGAGTTCGGTTTCCGGATCAAATCCTCCCAGTATATAAGAACGCGGCCGGTTGACCCGGCGGCCCGGGCGGTAGGTCCCGGTGGCGGTCAGGTACCCCTGCTGAGTCCACTGCTGCAGTGTCTGCTCGTCTAGATATCCTCGCACCTGACTGTGGCTCAATCCGCCCGTCTCCCAGAGATGGTTCAACAATTCAGTATCCAGCTTCACACCTTGCCGATACAGCTGTTCGTATTCCAGCTCATCCATTCCCGCCACATAAATACGGCCCCTTTTTTTACGCAGGATTTTGGGCACCATTAGATTAAGGGCTGTAGACAAGGGACATAGATAGTAGGCCGCCATCCATCGAGCCAGAGCCAGCAAACCAGGGTCGAATACCGGCTCGGAGTCCAACACTTTTCGTATCGGCTTTAATTCGACCCCCTCAGAGGTGTCCTGTTCGGCTACGATATATCCTTCTTCCCGGCGCCCCCCGAAATCTACCAGCACTCTTTTGCCAAACACCGCTTGGTCTGCATATTGAGGCGGTACCAGGTAGGTAAAGGTGGTATTCAGTTTGCTGGTGGGCAGGTTAATGACCAACTCCACTGTTTTCAACTTTCTCACCTCGCTGGCCGGCTGGTGAATTGCCGCCGCTCCTGCATATACCTCAAAAACAAAAGGCGGATAATCCGCCCTAAGCTGTCCATAAATCTAATAGCTGGTGTCGCTGCGGGATTCCCATTGCCGCGTGTACCTCAAGTGCGTCTTTATCAAGCGATGCTCCTCAAGCGCATTTCTCTCACTAGTACGCCATTAAAACGGGTTGTCCCATTGCCTTGCTTCAAGCCTTTTTTGTTCATACCCAACATTAATCTGTTTGACCCCTGGTTGAGGGGAATTCGCCCCCGGGTCCTGAACCATGGCTAGTTACCGACGGAGATTAAAGCCCGGCTGACTTTCTGATAGCTTCCACTTTGTCCAGCTGCTCCCAGGTGAAATCCGGGTCGTTGCGGCCAAAATGGCCATAGGCAGCCGTCTTCCGGTATATGGGCCGACGCAGGGCAAGGTTTTTGATTATGGCCGCGGGACGGAGATCGAAATGTTTGCCGATCAAATCCCTGATCTGTTCATCGGGAAGTTTGCCGGTACCGAATGTTTCCACTGAAACTGAAACCGGGTGAGCTACTCCGATCGCATAGGCGATCTGGACCTCCAGACGGTCCGCTACTCCGGACGCCACCATATTTTTGGCCACATGACGGGCTGCATATGAGGCAGAACGATCTACTTTGGTGGGGTCTTTGCCGGAAAAGGCTCCTCCGCCGTGACGGGCAATGCCTCCATAGGTATCAACTATTATCTTGCGGCCGGTCAGCCCGCAATCACCCTGGGGACCACCGATAACAAAACGGCCGGTAGGATTTATAAAATATTTGGTGGATTCATCCAGCATCTCGGCCGGTACCACCGGTTTAATAACCTTTTCGATGATGTCTTGCTCAATAACTTCATGTTTCACTTCCGGGTGATGTTGAGCCGAGACCACCACGGCATCCACCCGTATCGGTTTGCCGTCCACGTATTCGATCGTGACCTGGGTCTTGCCGTCCGGGCGCAGATAGTCCAGGACCCCGGCCTTGCGCACCTCCATCAAACGTTGAGCCATTTGGTTGGCCAGGTAGGCGGTCATCGGCATATAAGCGTCCGTTTCGTTGGTGGCATAACCGAACATCATGCCCTGGTCACCGGCCCCGATCAACTCCAATTCGTCGTTGGTCATCTCGCCCCGTTTGGTCTCCAGGGCCTGGTTGACCCCCATGGCGATATCCGTTGATTGTTCATCTATAGCGATCAATACTGCACAGGTTTCGCAATCAAATCCATATTTGGCCCTGGTGTAACCGATGTCACAGACCACACCCCGGACCAATTTGGGTATATCCACGTAACAATCGGTCGTAATCTCCCCCGATACCAGTACCAGGCCGGTGGTAACCATGGTCTCGGCCGCCACCCGGGCGAAAGGGTCATGGGTCAGCATGGCGTCCAAAATGGCATCTGATATCTGGTCGGCCATCTTATCCGGGTGTCCCTCCGTAACTGATTCCGAAGTAAGCAGTTTTTTACTCATTGGGTTCATCTCCTTCTTTGATGCTAAAGCAGTTCCACGATCCGATCCAGTATCGCATCTGCCACTTCAGTCTTGCTGATTTTGGAAAGATGCCTGATGTCGGCGTCATTACTGATTATGGTACATATATTGGTATCACAGGCAAAGCCTGCCCCTTCCATGGTAACATCATTGGCTACTATAAGATCAAGGTTTTTGGCCGCCAGTTTAGTCAGGGCATTCTCAAGCAACCTCTCGGTTTCGGCTGCGAAACCAACCATTATGCAACCAGGTTCTTTGTTTTTGCCCAATTCTTTAAGGATGTCGGGATTCTGCACCATTTCCAGGGCCATCCGCCCGCTGCCATCCTCGGACTTCTTTATCTTCTGTTCGGCGGTGGCCGCGGGACGGAAATCTCCCACTGCGGCGGCTCCGATGATGATGTCGCATTCCGGTTGGTGCTGCAGCATGGCTGCGCACATCTCCCGGGCGCTGCGTACGGAGATGAATTGGACTCCGGTGGGGGCCTCCAATTGAGTGGGGCCGCTGACCAAAATCACTTCCGCTCCCCGGGCAACCGCCGCCTTGGCCAGGGAATATCCCATTTTGCCGGTGCTGCGGTTGCTTATGAATCGTACCGGATCTATATCCTCGCAGGTGGAGCCGGCGTTGATGAGTGCTTTTCTGCCCCCCAGATCCCGCTTGCTTTCAAGCATCGCAATGATTTGTGCAAATATATCATCGACTTCAGGCAAGCGCCCGTTACCGCTCACACCACAGGCCAACATTCCGCTGTCAGGGTCCATGAAATAATAGCCCCGGCGGCGCAGGGCTTGGATGTTGTCCTGGACTATAGGGTTTTCGAACATGTTGGTGTTCATGGACGGTACTACCAGGACCGGCGCGGTATTAGCCAGCACCACCGTGGAAAGCAGGTCGTCACCCAACCCATGCGCCATCTTGCCAATGAAATTGGCAGTCGCCGGGGCTATGACGAGCAGGTCCAACTGTTCCGCCACCCCCACATGCTGAACTTTCCATTCCCTGCTCTCAGTCCACAAATC
>JAAYJY010000257.1 GCA_012522705.1 Syntrophomonadaceae bacterium
CGGGTCAATCAGAGTCTTCAAGGTGAGGCCTAACACGTATCTGGGGAGAGCCCCAAGTGCGAGGCCGGATAACCTCTAGTGTCCTCCATATAAACGGGCTGCGATGGTGTCAACATATCTGGCTCCTGGTTGGTAACAATCATCATAGCAGCGGTTTATGACTACTGTGTCCGGGGAAGTATGTTGAGCATTCAGATGGGGTAGGTCAGCAGCGCCAATTATGGGGATGAATTCAGTGGGCATGACTACCATCTGATCCACACCAGGGGCAGCGGTCAGTAAAAATGCGGCCAAATCGTGGGCCAGATCCGGTTCGAAACCGGCACCCATAAATACCGCAGCCGATTCCGAATTCTCGAACTCGGTTATGAGGTAGTCTGCGCAAGGCGTAGCATTCACCCATACTGAAGCGAGTATCTCGAAATCCGCCACTATGTCATTTAGTACGGCAGCGGCATCGGTTGCAGCCGGGGTAGCCTCCGAAACGAGAGTATGGGTAGGAGAAGTCATAAACAGCATAATTATGGCGGTCAGGATAATCAATGGCAGTCTATACATATTAAATGGTCTCCACCTCAAAAGTGTGAGACCATTATAACTTGTTGGGAAAGTTTAGGATATGGTTAAATTCAGCCCTAATGTCCGCATTTACTGGCTTTTACAGCACGATCATCTGAACTTCGCCTTAATTCTCGCCTAAACTGGCTCCCATAGACTGAAGGCGCCTGATTATCCGCAATTTCTACAGTTCATAGAAGCAGACCGCCAGCAGGCCGGGACCAGTGTGCACCCCGAGAGCAGGGCTGATATCCGAGAATATGATCTCCTTTAGATTAGGCATTTGGCTAAACTTGGCGGCTATTTTCTCGCCAATTTCCCGCGCCCCGCCGTGCATTACGGCCAGGTTGACGGGGCGGTTGCCAACTGTCTCGGTAACCAAATCCATCAGTTTCTCAATAGACTTTGCCCGGCCTCGGACCTTGGCATGGGTATAGTATATTCCATCCAGGTTGACACCGATGATGGGTTTGAGATTCAGGAGTTCGCCCAGCATACCGGCCACCAAACCGATGCGACCACCTCGGCGCAGGTATTCCAGGGTTTCAATCACATAATAAGCTCGTACCTTGGGCTGCAACTCGGTCAATTTATCCAGGACCTTGACGAAGCTCAGACCGGCCCTAATGTTGCGGGCGGCGTCCAGGACCATCCAACCGGTTGCCATCGATAGGGTTCGGGTGTCGAACACTTTAATGGCTATGTCTTCGAAATCACGGGCAGCCAATTCCATAGCTTGAAACGTGCCCGACAGCCGGCTGGAAAGGGCGATAGCCAATATGTGAGTAAATCCATCCGCATGACAGCGAGCAAAAGCAGCCTTGATCTCCTGCAGGCTGGGCTGGGAGGTAGTAGGTATTTCGCCGGGCATCCTACTGTAGACATCATCAGGTTCGATATCGACCCGGTCTGAGTATTCCCCATACGGGTAGATCACTTTTAAGGGGAGGATTGTGATCCCATACTGCTCAACCAGGTTTTGGGGCAGGTCACAAGCGCTATCGGCCACCAAGGCTATCTTTTCCATTATTCCGTCACTCCCACATGGTGCATATTTATAGAAACAATTCTATGGTATTTTGGATACGAAAGCAAAGGAGAGCTATTTTTTCCTTTTACCTGCTGGCGGAACTTGACATTACCGCCGCCAGGGTCTACAATCGTTTGGTAAAGTGAAAAGACTTTACACAGGGGAGTGAACCTCGTGCTGAAGAAAGTCAGTCAGGTTGTTTTGCTGAAAGATTTCTATGGTCCGTTATTGACTGCCAAACAACAGGACGCTTTAAATATGTATTATGAGAATGACTGGTCGTTGTCGGAAATTGCTATTTCCATGAATACCAGCCGGCAGGCGGCTTACGATCTGGTAAAGCGGGCTGAGGGCGTCCTGCATGAATACGAGGATAAGCTGGGACTGGTGGCAAAATTCCGGCGTAACCGGCAAAACCTTGATGAACTGAGATTGATCCTGGAGGATTCGAAGGCTGACGATCCCCGTATGCACAAGGCTGTCAGCCTGGTTGAGGAAATATCGACACTACTTTAGGCAAAGGGGGGATAGTGTGGCTTTTGAAGGTTTATCCGACCGACTGCAGGAAGTTTTTCGAAAACTGCGCGGCAAGGGCAAGATAACCGAGGAAGATGTCAAGCTGGCAATGCGCGAAGTGCGCTTGGCTCTCCTCGAGGCTGACGTCAATTACAAGGTGGTCAAGGATTTTGTAGCCAAAGTAAGCCAGCGGGCCATAGGGCACGAAGTTCTGCAGAGCGTTACTCCGGGACAGCAGATTATAAAAATCGTCCATGACGAGATGACCAAGTTGATGGGCGAAGCGGAAAATAAACTTAACATGGCAGCTAAACCACCGACCGTCTTTATGGTGGTGGGATTACAGGGGGCCGGCAAAACGACTACCGTGGCCAAACTGGCCAAGAGCTTCATCAAACAGGGGAGAAGACCCCTGTTGGTGGCCTGCGACGTTTACCGTCCGGCAGCTATAAAACAGCTGCAGGTGCTGGGAGAACAGGTTGGGGTGCCGGTGTTCTCTATGGGGCAGGAGAATCCGGTCGAAATCGCTCCCGCCTCACTGGAATTTGCCCACACCAACAACCGCGATGTGGTGATTATCGATACCGCCGGGCGGCTGCACATCAACCAGGAATTGATGGACGAACTGACTAATATCAAAGACCGGGTCCAGCCCCAGGAGATCCTGCTGGTGGTCGATGCCATGACCGGGCAGGATGCGGTCAACGTGGCCGAGGCTTTTAATAGTGAGTTAGCCCTGACCGGCGTGATCCTGACCAAACTGGATGGCGACACCCGCGGCGGTGCTGCCCTTTCAGTAAAGGCGGTCACCGGCTGCTCGATCAAGCTGGTGGGTATGGGAGAAAAGTTGGACGCCCTGGAGGTCTTCTATCCAGATCGGATGGCCTCGCGGATACTGGGCATGGGCGATATATTGACGCTGGTGGAAAAAGCCCAGGAAAGCTTCGACCAGAAGCAAGCCCGCGAGATGGAGAAGAAAATCCGCCAACAGGAGTTCAGCCTGGATGATTTTCTCCAGCAGATGCAGCAGGTCCGGTCCATGGGTCCATTGGAAGATCTGCTGGGGATGATCCCAGGTATGGGAAAGCAAATGCGATCCATGAAAGGGGAAATTGATGAAAAAGAGCTGGCCCACGTGGAGGCGATCATCAAATCGATGACCTTTGAAGAGAGAAGGAATCCCCAAATCTTAAACGGCAGTCGCAAGAAACGGGTGGCCCGGGGCAGCGGAACCAAGGTCCAGGATGTCAACCGCTTGCTGAAGCAATTCGAGGATGCCCGTAAATTGATGAAACAGCTGACTGATATGACGGGCAAAAAGGGTAAACGAGCCGGGTTTCCCAATCTCAAGCTGCCCTTCTAGTCAAGCAATGGACTTATAGACCTCGGTGCAGCACCAGAAAGTTTTTATCCGCTGCTCGATTGGTTGGCATAAGTGAACATTTACAAGGAGGTGAATACATGGCAACAAAGATTCGATTGAAAAGAATGGGAGCCAAGAAGAACCCGTTTTACCGGGTAGTGGTGGCTGATTCCAGGACTCCCCGCGACGGCAGGTTTATTGAAGAGATAGGTTATTATGATCCGGGCACCAATCCTGCCACCATCAAGATAGATGAAGAGAAGGCTCTGAAGTGGCTGGCTACTGGTGCCAAACCATCTGACACCGCCAAATCTCTCTTGCAGAAGCAAGGCATAATCAGTAAGTTTGCGGCATCCCGCAAATAGTAGGATGAAAACCGGGGGGGTGTAACCTGTGAAAGAAATGGTTGAATATATTGCCCGCTCACTGGTCGACAAGCCGGAAGAAGTTGAAGTAATCGAGACTGAGAACGAGAGATTAGTGGTCCTGGAAATCCGGGTAGCTCCAGAAGACATGGGCAAAGTAATTGGCAAGCAGGGCAAGATCGCCAAGTCTATCCGTACCGTGACCAAAGCAGCGGCGGCCAAGATTGGTAAAAAAGTTGCCGTGGAGATAATGAGGTAGGTCATCCAAGGTCGCTTGATGGGAGGTCAATATGGAAATGGCCCCCGGGGAATTGATAAAAGTAGGGAAAATAGTCGGCACTCACGGTGTTAAAGGTACAGTCAAAGTGCAATTATTAACTGACTTTCCCCAACGCTTTCGTCCTGGGCAAGAGTACTTGGTGCGGCAAGGTCGGGAAACACTGCCACTAACCCTGGACCATTGCTCCTGCCATGCTGGAGCCATGTTGATGAAGTTCCGCAGCGTAGATGACATCGAAACGGCCGAAAGGCTGCGCAACTTATTCCTTAATGTGACTGCAGACCAGTTGCACCCTCTGCCGGAAGGTTGTTTCTATCACTTCCAGCTTATCGGGATGCAGGTAGAGGATGTACACAAGGGATATCTGGGGCAACTGATTGAGGTTTTAGAGACCGGTGCCAACGACGTTTATGTGATTAAGTCCGATGCTTATGGAGAGATATTGATTCCGGCCATCAAACAAGTAGTGATGGCGGTAGACGTACCCAACCAACGGCTTACTATCAAGCTGTTGGATGGCTTGCTGGGAGAACAATGATGCAGGTCGATATCCTGACCCTTTTTCCCGCCATGTTCACGGGACCATTCGAAGCGAGTATCATCAGCCGGGCCCGGCGACGAGGCCTGTTGGATATCAATATTGTCAATATTCGGGATTATGCCCTGGATAAACACCAGCAGGTCGATGATTACCCATATGGAGGGGGAGCGGGGATGGTGATGAGGGCCGATGTCATGTACCGGGCCATCGATGACACCAGGCGGCCGGGTGCCCATTTGATCTACCTGTCGCCCCAGGGCCCCAGGTTGGCGCAGTCTACAGCAGCACGGCTGGCTCGGGAATCACACCTCGTCCTGTTGTGTGGCCACTATGAGGGTATCGACGAAAGGATCATGAACGAGGTGGATGAGGAGCTGTCGATTGGCGATTTCGTGCTTAGCGGCGGCGAGTTGGCTGCTATGGTGGTGGTGGATGCGGTGACTCGTCTTATCCCTGGTGCTCTCGGTGATGAGAGATCAGCCCAGGAGGAGTCATTTGCAGAGGGACTGCTGGAATATCCCCACTACACCAGGCCCAGGGTATTCCAAGACATGGAAGTCCCCCAGATGTTGCTGTCTGGACATCACGAACATATTCGCCGTTGGCGCAAGCGGCTGAGCATCGAACGCACCCTTATGAAACGTCCCGATCTTTTGTTAGGGCGCCAGTTCGACCCGGAGGAGAGACGGATGCTGGAAGAGATATTGTTTGGCGGGGAGAACCAGGTGAAGTGAGGCATTCCAAAGTATACATCGCGTTGCTCCACTATCCCATGTACAACAAGAACATGGACATAGTCACGACCTCGGTGACCAATCTCGATATCCATGATATCGCCCGGGCCGCGAGGACGTATGATGTGGATGGTTTCTATATCGTTCATCCATCGGCCAGTCAGCAGGAATTGATCCAGGACATCCTGGCCTATTGGCAGGAGGGATATGGGGGCAGGTACAACAGCGACCGCCAGGAGGCTCTCCGGTTGCTGCGACTGGCCAAGGATTTCCCGGCGGTGCTGGAAGGCATCCGGCAAGAGACAGGGGAAGAGACGGTTATCACAGTAGCCACTGATGCGCGTTGTTACCCCAAAACCATCGCTTACAGCGGATTACGAAGCTACATGGCTGAGACGGAGCAGGTATACCTGCTTCTATTCGGGACCGGGTGGGGTATAGGGCAAGAATTGATGGATCGCTGCGACCATATACTCGAACCCATTTCCGGAGCCGGTGGTTACAATCATCTCTCCGTACGCAGTGCGGTGGCCATCATATTGGATAGGCTGCTGGGGGCAACCTGGTATAATTAGGAGCATTTTCTTGAGACAAGCCATAAAGCTATGTTAGAATAGGTTTGTTCTGTATCAAAGGTGGTATACGGCGGGGCCAGCCCACCTGCAGAAGGGAGGTAGTACTAAATGCAAGACATAATCCGTTCTATTGAAGATGAACACTATAGAAAAGATCTGCCTGCTTTCGGCCCGGGTGATACAGTGAAAGTACACACCAAGGTAGTCGAAGGTACCAGAGAGAGGATCCAGGTGTATGAGGGCGTGGTCATAAAGATCAGGGGAGCCGGTCTGTCCAGGAGTTTTACGGTCAGAAGGCTAACCTACGGGGTAGCGGTGGAAAGGACTTTCCTGCTCCATTCACCCAAGATTGCCAGGATCGAAGTGACCAGGCGAGGCAAAGTGCGCCGCGCAAAACTCTTCTATCTGCGGGGTCTTACCGGTAAAAAGGCTCGGGTCAAAGAGAAGGGCCGTTTTTAAGAATCGTTAAAGAGGAGAATACTCGCGGGTATTCTCTTTTCTCTTCCCGGGACTTATTTCACGCGCAAGAAAGAGGGAGCGTACTTGACTATAAACTGGTATCCCGGCCATATGGTCAAAGCCAAGCGGGAGATACAACAAAATATCAAGCTGGTCGATATAGTGGCCATATTGTTGGATGCCCGGGCGCCCTTCTCCTGTCGCAATCAAGATCTGGAGGACATGAGCCGCCGCAAAAGGATGCTTTTCGTGCTCAACAAAATGGATCTGGCTGACCCTGAGGCTACCAAGGGTTACCTGGACCGTCTGCGGCAGGAAGGAATGACTGCTGTATCCACCGACTCCACCAGCGGCAAGGGACTCAATGACACTATCAAAGCCCTGAAATCACTGTTTCAGCCCCAAGCCGAAGAGATGGTCCGCAAAGGCCGCCGGGTGAGACCCATGCGGGTCATGGTAGTAGGGGTGCCCAATATCGGCAAGTCGACTTTTCTGAATTCCATGGTGGGCAGGAAGATGGCGGTTACTGGTGCCAAACCGGGGATAACCAGAGGCAAGCAATGGGTGAGGGTACGGGAAGACATAGAGTTGATGGATACTCCCGGACTGATGTGGCCCAAGGTCGATAATGAGGAGCAGGGTTTGAAGCTGGCCCTGTTGAGTATAGTCGGCGAAAATGCCTATCAGGAACAAGCGGTCGCGTTGTATTTGCTGGAAGTCCTCAAGTCCAGAGCCCCAGAACTCCTCCGGGATAAATTGAAAATCGACGACGGCCACCGCCCAGCGGGGGAATTGCTGGAGCAGGTAGCACGTCAGCGGGGGCACCTTCTCAAAGGCGGGCAGCTGGACCTGGGAAAAACCTGTACCTCCCTGCTGCAGGATTTTCGCAAGGGCAAACTGGGTCGTCTTAGCCTGGATTAGGGCATTATGGATATTGTCGGTAGAAAAGCAGGGGAGAGTCAGATATAATACAAAATATGCGGCAATTTGTCGGGAGGCTGGACTATGGACCCCAGGGAAATGTATCAGAGGAAATTGATATTGGCATCTGTGGCTGCCGGTATAGTGAATTCAGGGGATTGGATCGACTATGGTGTGGGCGCCTCTCATCCGGTGGCCTTTGATCAGGCTTTGGCGGCCAGGGCCAGGGATTTGCGGGACGTCAAGATCCGGGGCGCGTTCACCCTGTGGATGCCGGCCATTTTCCAGGTCGAGGATCCAGGCGAACACTTCTGTTGGAACTCATGGCATTATACCGCGGTTGACCGTAAGATCCTGGACATGGGATGCGGGTTCCATTCTCCAATGAGCTTCTTCGAGCTGCCCCGCTATTATGCAGAAAACCTTGACCCGGTTTCAGTGGCAGTTTGCCAGGTGGCACCGATGGATGGGGATGGCTATTTCAGTTTTGGTACCTCACCCTCCTACCAGGCCGCGGTTTTTGCCCAATCAGAAATCAGGATAGTTGAAGTAAACAACAATATGCCCAGGACGCGGGGGAGCAGCAACGTAGCAATACATATTTCCCAAGTTGATTTTGTCATCGAAGGCCCCAACGGTGACTTAGCCGAGATTGAACCAAGTGAGCCTGATAATGTTGATCGTCGGGTGGCTAACCTTATCCTTGAAGAAATCCCGGACGGGGCCTGCTTGCAGCTGGGCATCGGGCGCATGCCCAACGCAGTAGGAAGCCTGATAGCCGATTCGGATCTAAAAGATTTGGGAGTTCATACCGAGACTTATGTCAATGCTTATATGGATATAGCCTCCCGGGGGAAGATCAACGGTTTGAAAAAATCCATCGACCGCGGACGCCAGGTATTCTCTTACGTGCTGGGTTCCCGCCAACTATACGAATTTGTCAACGAAAACCCTGACTTGATGGCAACCACCATAGACTACAGCAACGACCCGAGAGTAATCGCCCAGCTCGATAATTTCATTTCCATTAACAATGCGGTAGAAATCGACCTGTTTGGGCAGGTCAGTGCAGAGTCCAACGGCCTCAAGCAAATAAGCGGCACCGGCGGATATCTGGGCTTTGTAATGGGTGCCTACTGGTCCAAGGGGGGCAAGAGTATCGTGTGTCTGGCCTCGACTTACGGACGCGGCCAACAAACCAAGTCCCGGGTGGTATCCACTCTGTCCCAAGGCACCATAACCACCGGTCATCGAACCTTGGCCCATTGGGTAGTAACCGAATTTGGCAAGGCCAACCTCAAAGGCATGAGTACCTGGCAGAGGGCAGAAACGCTAATCGGTTTGAGTCACCCGGATTACCGCCAAGATCTGATCAGCGACGCCGACCGTATGGGTATCTGGCGCCGGAGCAACAAGTAGATGGTCCACAGCCCATTGGACTTGACCGAGGAGAAACAGCGGCACCGGAAGCTGAAAAAATACGAGAACCGCGCCTACCGTGATGGTTTTCGCCACATTGCCGGGCTGGATGAAGTCGGTCGCGGCCCTATCGCGGGGCCGGTAGTGGCGGCAGCGGTAATACTACCCCGCAACTTTTTTCTGCCCGGGGTGAATGACTCCAAACAGGTCAGTCCCATCCGAAGACGGGAGATGGCGGCAGAAATCAAGCATAAGGCGATCGCCTGGTCGGCAGTCGCCATATCATCCCGGCAGATCGACGGCAGAAACATACTGCAGTGCACTCGTGAGGCCATGCGTATCTGTATCGACGAGTTGAGTCCCCGGGCGGATTTTCTGCTTATCGATGCTGTCAATTTGCCCAACCTGGGGATAGAGCAATATTCGATCATCAAAGGAGATAGCCTGAGTATTTCCATCGCCTGCGCCTCCATATTGGCCAAAGTTGAACGGGATGCGGTCATGGAGTCATATGATCGACTATTCCCAGGGTACGGTTTTGCGCAACATAAAGGATATGCGACCCGCGAACATTGTATGGCTTTGGAGAGGCTGGGTCCCTGCTCCATTCACCGTTGTAGTTTCGAACCGGTAAAAAGCCTGCTGGGTGGTCAAGATTTGGTTCAACCAGGTCTTTTTGATAACTAAATGCATCCCGCTGTTAGGCTAATAGCTTGGATGGTCGAGTGGAGTGGAGCAGGGTATGAAAAAGGAGCTTGGCTATAAGGGAGAAGATTTAGCGGTCTCCTATCTGCAGGGGCAGGGTTATAATATTTTGCAGAGAAATTACCGCAGCCGGAGCGGAGAGATAGATATAATTTGTTCCCGGCGGGGAATAATCGTATTTGTCGAGGTTAAGACGCGTACCAGCAATATCTACGGTTCACCGGAAGAGTCGATCACCTGGAGGAAACGGGATCACATCAGAAAGGTAGCCCTGGATTATCTGGCCGCCGGTCATCAGCCTTTCAAGGAATTGAGGTTCGATGTGATCGGTATTATGATGGAACAAGGTATTCCCTCCATAAACCATGTGGAGGCAGCTTTCTAGTTTCCCGGCTGTTGATTTTGCCCATATAGGAACTAATGTCGGAAAGGATTGGAGTATTGAACCGATGATGATTTATGGCAAGGATATCAGAGACCGGTTGAAATCTGAATTGAAAGAAGCCGCTGCCCGAGGCAATATGGTGATGACCATAGTGCAGGTAGGAGAGGAAGGACCGTCGACTGCCTATGTAAACGGGGCCAAGCGATTCGCCCGGGATATAGAATGTGATTTAAGAATTATGCAGATTCCTTATAATATAAGCGAATCGGAATTATTGAATTGCGTGGAAACCCTTAACCGCAACCCAGAAGTTACTGGTATTATGATTCAAAAGCCATTACCGGGGCATATCAATTCAGATGTGGTGGTAGATGCCATGGATTACCGCAAAGACGTGGAAGGAGTCCATCCTTATAATCTGGGGCGACTGTTAACCAAGGAACCGGGGATACGCCCCACCACCCCCAAAGCGGTCATTCGGATGTTGAAGGAGCATAATATCGATATCGACGGCCAGAAGGTGACCGTAGTAGGGCGCAGCAGCATCCTGGGCGGACCGGTGGCAATGATGGCCATAGCCGAAAACGGAACAGTTACCGTTTGCCATACCCACACCCGAGATTTGGCCGCGGAGACCAGGAACGCCGACATAATCATAGCCGCACTGGGGAAATCCTACTTCATAAGCGCCGATATGGTCAGGGAAGGTGTGGTTATAATAGATGCCGGGATCAACTTCGATGCCAAGGGCAAGATAACTGGAGATGTGCATCCCGATGCCTGTGCCAAGGCCAGTTATGCCAGCGCTGTTCCCGGAGGCGTCGGAATGATAACCACCGCTGAACTGTTCGACAATTTGAGAATTCTGGCGGAAATGAAAAGATAGAGTATTAATATTGCCCTCTGAAATGTTTCCTGCCTGCTCATAATTCTGGATAATTTACAGAAAATACTGGACAAAGACGATAAATTGTGATTTAGTATAGAGGAATAATCTCTTGAATAAGGGCAAACTCGTCGAAAGGCGGGGACGCAAAGCCACGGGTCTACGGATAGCGATGTCTAGGACAGCCGGGTTGCCTGGAACAGATATTGTCATATCCGACCTGCCGGCAACCCGCTGGGCAGGTTTTTGTTTATAATCAAATATTTTTAGCACGGCGGGGCGGCGAGCCCCTCACCGATAATAGCAAACTCGTCGAAAGGCGGGGACGCAAAGCCACGGGTCTAAGGACAATAGGTCTACGATCGCCGGGTTGCCGAAAGAGGATCCAGCACCTGCCTTTTTTTATTGCTGTCTGTCCACTGATGAAAGGGGTGTGGGGAGGGAGACTATGGTGACCGCCAGGTCACCGGCAAATGTTGCACCAGTAAACCGGCCCTAAAGTTTCAAGGGCAGGTGAGCGGAGGGTATTAGCGACGATATTAACATTATGGAGGTGTTGATAGTGAAGGGAAGAGTCCTGATCACATCCATTATCGTGTTCCTTAGTGTATTGGCTCTCATCAATATCGAGCCCAAGGGGATTACAGCTGAGGAAAAGACTACCACTGCCATGCAGGTCGAGGTTGCCTCCCCGCAATCGCCGGCTGCTGTAAACCCACCTACAGATGTGGGCAACCATACGCTGCAACCATTTGAAGCCAAACAAGAACCTGGCCAGACTGCAGCAGTGGCACCTGTTGAGGTCCAATCAATATCCAGCCCAGCCGCGACAATTCCCACGACTGAAGACCAAAGCATATCCATCCCAACCTCAACATCTCCCGGGCTTGAAGTCCAAACAACACCTGTCCCAACTGTGGAAAATCCTCCGGTAGTCCCCGCCAAGACCGTGACCAAGCAGCCGGAGGAAGACAAGACCCAAACTGAAGCGGCCATCAGTCCGTCAAAATCCAAGCCCAACGAAGCAACTCCAAAACCAGCCAAGGTTCAACCGGCCGCTCCTGTAAGCACCTCGGCCAGCGACCAGCAACAGGAAATGCTGGGATACATCAATAACGCTCGAGCCGAGGCTAACCTGTCTCCCTTAACTTTGGACAGCGAACTTTGTCAGGGAGCCTATCTTAAATCGCAGGATATGGCTGTCAACGGCTACTTCAGTCATACTTCTCCTACATATGGCAGCCCCTTTGATATGATGAAGGGTCTCGGTATCACCTATCGGACCGCTGCCGAGAATATTGCCCGGAACAGCAGTGTCTCGGGGGCCCATAAAGCTTTCATGAATTCTAGTGGTCATAAGGCCAATATTCTTAACCCGGCCTTCAAAAAAATAGGTTTGGGGTTCTACCAGAAGGGCAGCGATGTGTTCGTAACCCAATGGTTTGCCAATTAGCCAGCCTCCAGTCCTTTTTGTTTAGTTTAAATGTGGCATCCATGAGAAAAGCAGAGCTGATACTCTGCTTTTCTCATCATATAAATACTATATTAATATTGCGAATAGATAGAAGGCTGATCACTGGTTTGACTGGCGGGCTCGTACAATAAGTCTCTGGATGACGTTACCGGGAGGGTCGCAGGTGGTCAGGGTTAGGGCTTGGTAATCGGTGGGGGCTACGACTGACCAGTCGTTCTCGGCTACTATAAACACTTTTTCTACCGTATAGTCATAGGTTTTACCCTGGTAGGTGATGCTTATTAGATCTCCCGGCACCATCCTGTTAAGGTGCCGGAACCAGGAGCCGAAAACATTGCGGTGGCCGGCGATGGCTACGTTGCCGATCTCACCGGGCAAGGCACTATCAGGATACAAGCCGGGACCCATACTCAGGTCCCGGGAGGTCACGCCTTTGACCACAGCGGTCTTAAGGTTTAATTTAGGGATATTCAATACCAGCACGGCTTTGATCGGCAGACTTGGCTGCACGAGCGGAGCCGTGTCAGGGCTTGAGGGATTTGCTGGGGTTGGCAAGGCAGAAACACCGGTTTCCGCGTCCGTTGCAGATTCTTGAGGATTAGACTGCTCAATGGATTGCAACAGCTCCCGCTGCATATAAATGCTATATCCATTCTTAACCAAAGGACTCAAGATCAGCAGCAGACCGGCTATGATCAAAGCCCAGCTCAACACCCGGCGCATGAAGCCACCCCCATTTTGATTGAAAGAAACCACCGTTGAGGGTGGACTCTACAACATATACTAGCATGCCTTATAAAGATATGTCCGGTTATTTCCTGCCGGTCAACATACCTATTGCCGACAACCGGAGTCCGTCAATCAATGAATACAGATGGCTGCGGTCTGAGGTAGAGCATCAGTTGCCGGCGCTGATGGGGTCTCCGATCCAGCTGTGGGTTCATCGTTGATTCCTTGGACATCCTCGTCAACGCAAACATATTACCAATGTTTGCTGAGGGAAACCCTAAGACGGTGATGAAATACTCAACCTATCAAGACTTGTAATCAGAGAGATGGACTGTAACCAAAACGATCTCGGGCCGGTTGCCAATCCTGATGGGAGGGCCCCAGGTCCCATATCCGCTGGAGACGATCAACTGCATATGGTCTTTGTGCAGGTATCCCCAGTCCTGCTCGTAAATTAGATTTGTAATGTAGTTATTGGGGAACAACTGCCCAAGGTGGGTATGGCCGGAGAATTGCAAATCAATGCCCGCCGAATCAGCCTCCTGAAGGCCCGAGGGTTCGTGGTCCATCAGTATAATAGGAAGTCGGGCCTTATCGATATCTGCCAGCACTTCATCCAAAGGCAGCCGGGGTTGGCCATCGAATCGATGCCGGGAACGGTCGTCACGGCCGACCAAATAGAAGGCATCCTGGATTGCCACGGTCTCATCCCGCAGTACTCGGACGACCTTCTGATCAATGAAACCAACAACTGTTTCCGCCTGACCGCTGATGTATTCATGGTTGCCCAGCACCGCAAAGGTTCCCAACGGAGGCTGGAGGCCCCGCAACACTTCGGGCATTTTCGCCTCTGTCTCCAAATCCACGCCTTCATCTACAATGTCGCCGACCAACAACACCAGATCAGGTTCCAGTTGGTTGACCGTATCGACCATCTGCTGCAGGCGATCGATCCCCACGATCCAGCCCAGATGAATATCCGACACGGCTGCTATCCTCAATGTTTCAATGTTGCTGGTCTTGCGATCCAAGGTTACCTCATAACTGCGCACCACAGGGCGTTGGGCATTCCAGGTACCATATACCAGCAGGATTATAACTGCAACCATGACGGCCACTATAAGAAGTGGGAATTTGCCCCTTAAGCTCGAGGGTAAGAAATCAAATGCCCTATTCAAGATCCGCACCAAATCACAGAGCATGAAGATAAGGAAAAGGTAATAGAGGGCTGCCATCCAATAGGATCCAATATGAATCAGGATTTTGCCAGTGGCATGAGACACATAATGTGAAGCCCCGCGGCCGAACGGGTAGGAGATCGCCAAGCAGG
Organism: Syntrophomonadaceae bacterium; assembly: GCA_012522705.1. Lineage (GTDB taxonomy): Bacteria > Bacillota > Syntrophomonadia > Syntrophomonadales > Syntrophomonadaceae > PHAA01. Next base: position 14,271 of record JAAYJY010000257.1, read on the forward strand.
CTACCAGCCATGTCCAGCAGGATGCCCAACGCGGGGATGACAACATATAGCTGAGAGCTTGCCCGCCTCGCCAGCCCACATAATAATTAAGCAGCCCGCCTATAATCATGAAGATCGTAACGAAAACTACCATTTGCCAGATCACATTTCATGCCTTTCCCAATGCCTACATGCAAAATTAGGGTATTCTAAAAATCTTACTTCGTCGGCGCGGTGAATAAACCACAAGCAGGATTCATAGTACATTTTAAATGTATTCTGACAGGAAGTGAACTGCAGTAGCAATAAATAATACGGCGGTGCAGGTGTATGGTTACGAATAAGATGCAAGAGGAATTCAGCGGGGAGACAACGAATAAGAAGAAATAGTCCTTTTTCGGTTTGATTCGACACACTATAGTCAAACCAACCAATAGACCGGAAGCTCATACATCGGTTCCGAAAGGATTGGCTAGAATGGGCATTTTGAATAAAAAAACCTGGCGCTACATCGTCCGCAACCTAGGCCAATTTCTGGCGGCCACATCGGTGGTGATGGGAGGCATTGTGGTCTACATAGCCATGAGCAGTGCTTACTTCGCTTTGGGAGAATCACGGGACCGGTTTTATGAAGAAAACAACTTTGCCGATTACTATTTTCAGGTGGTGAGAGCACCTGAAAACGTGGTGAAACAGATTGAGATGATTGACGGGGTCGGAAGGGTAACCAGCAGGATACAACGAGATGTGCCAATCCTCAAGGATAATGAGGAAAGAGCTACTGCGCGCATTGTGAGTTACAACCTTCCCCTGGGTGACGTGATAAATCGTTTTACATTGCAGCAGGGGCGGACCTTTGAGGTCAATCAAGCCAGCGGGCCGACTGAAGTGGTATTAGATCCGAAATATTTTACTGCCAATCAGCTTGCCTGGGGCGACCAGATATCGGTCATAGTCGACGGCAAAGAGGCGCGCTTCACGGTGGTGGGCGAAGCCATCAGTCCGGAATTCATTTATGCCATGAAGGACAGCGCCGACATATTGCCCGATCCCTTGAAATTCGGTATTTTCATGGTCGAGCATTCCCAGGTCCAGCAGTTACTGGCGATGCCGGGTGAAATCAATCAGGTATTGATCGAGTTCGCACCGGACGCCGATCAGAGCCGGGTTATTGACTCCATCAAGGATACCCTGGAGCCATTTGGTCTCCTGGCCGATTATCCCCGGGCTGACCAACTGAGCCATGCGGTACTCAACACCGAACTGGCCGGACTGCGCTCGGTTACCACGGTGCTTCCCCTGATATTTTTGGGTATCGCCGCGGCGATCCAATTTGTCATCCTCAGACGCCTGATCAAGGCCCAAAGGGCGCAAATAGGATTGATGAAGGGCCTTGGCTACCACAATTACCTTATAATGCTTCACTACATCAGTTATGCCCTGGCTATCAGTCTGGCCGGGGCGGTGCTGGGAATAATACTGGGGGTTGTACTTTCAGGCCAGATGATTGAGCTGTATGCCGCCTATTTCAACCTCCCCACCGGCCTGCAGGGCTTCAATCAGAGGGCTATCATAAACGGCCTGGCTATGTGTCTGGCTATAGGCTTCATTGCCGGATTATCAGCATCCCGCCGGGTGGTACAGATCAATCCGGCTGCGGCCATGCGGCCCGAACCTCCGAAAATTGGGGGGAAAAGCCTGCTGGAACATTTGCCGCCTTTATGGAAACGATTGGATGCAGGTTGGAAGATGACCCTTCGCAATATCAGCCGCAACCGGAGTAGATTCGTCGTTACTCTCCTAGGGGTCATATTCTCGGTCAGCCTCTTACTGATATCCCTGTTTACCTTCGATGCCGTCGATTATATGATGGACGAATACTTCTATGAGGGCCAAAGCTATGACATAGCCATCCGTTTCGACTCTCTTCTGTTAGAAAGGGAACTCCTCAACATAAGCCGCCTGGACGGAGTGCAAAAGGTGGAGTCCTTTATGGAGGTCCCGGTCCGTATCCATTATGGAGGTCATACTGAGGACGAGGTGCTGTTGGCATATGGTCCGGATCTGACCATGAAAAGACTGGAGACAGACACTGGCCAGCCTATTCAGGTGCCCGAAGCAGGTATAGTATTGAATGATAGGACCGCCCGTAAACTGGGGATTGTCAGCGGCGCCGAGGTAGAGGTGGAAACCTTGCTGCACACCGGGCCGGTCCACCGGGACAAGGTGGCAATCGTTGGACTCACGCGGCAATTGGTCGGGGCGGGCTCCTATGTTGACCTGCAGCAGGCTAACCGCCTGTTAGGCGAGCGGAACCTGGTCTCCGGGGCTTTGCTGAGGGTTGAGTCAGGCAAGATGGACCAGGTGGAGGGGGAACTCAACAAGATGCTGGGGATCAACTCAGTTCTGAGCAGTCAGAAGGAAATCGACAACTTTAACAGGAACCTGGAGAGTATGAATGTATCATTGGGTATAATGGTGCTATTTGCTGCTTTATTGGGATTCGCCATAGTCTACAACTCTTCGGTGATGAACCTGGCGGAAAGGCAAAGGGAGATCGGCAGCATGAGGGTTATAGGGTACAGCGTTGGCGAAGTGTCAGCCATGCTGTTCAAGGAAAATGTGGTGCACGCTGTCATGGGGGTAGCCCTTGGTCTGCCTTCCGGACTATATATGGCCCAGGCTTATGTTCAGTCGGTAAGTACAGATATGTACAGCCTGCCGGTGGTAATATACCCGCGGACCTATGTCATGGCTGCTATCGGGACGGTCTTGTTTATTGCAGCCGCTCACCTGTTTTCGGTAAGGGGCATCAAAAGCATGGATCTGGTTTCTGTGCTGAAAAGCCCGGATTAACAATGGGAAGACCCACACTGGTTGGGGAAGGGGTTGATTTGAATAGAGCGGGATGTCCTTATGAAACTGCAGCAGGTAAGCAAGACCTATGATATGGGGGAAGTCAAAGTGGAGGCATTGAAGCCGAGCTCCCTGGATATCTATGCGGGCGAGATGCTGGTCATCCTGGGACCCAGTGGGTCCGGCAAGAGTACCCTGCTAAATATTATGGGGGGCATGGATTCACCCACCAGCGGGCAGGTCATCTTTGGAGACCAGAACATTACCAGCGGAGGCGAGGTTGCATTGACCCGGTACCGCCGAAACGAGGTGGGTTTCGTATTCCAATTCTATAATCTGATCCCGGACCTGACCGCCCGGGAAAATATCGAGCTGGCGGCTGAACTGGTGAAAAACCCCCTCCCCATTGATGATATTCTGGAAGATGTCGGACTGGATGAGCGGATGGACCATTTCCCCTCCCAGATGAGCGGCGGAGAGCAACAGCGTATTTCCATAGCCCGGGCAGTCGTGAAAAACCCGCGTCTGTTGCTCTGTGACGAGCCTACCGGAGCTTTGGATTATGAAACCGGTAAACTGATTTTATCCCTCTTAAAAAAAATCAATCGGGGTAGAGATTGTACGGTGGTATTGATCACCCACAACATAGCTATCGGCGCTATGGGAGATAGAGTGGCCAGGATGCGAAGCGGGGAAATCGTGGAAATAGCAGAGAACCCAACTCCTGTTTCCCCGGAAACAATTGAATGGTAGTGGGATCTGGCCGCTATGCGGGAGAGATAGGTGGGATCTTGGAAATATATAAATTAGCGAGGTTTTTTTATAAAGCCGCGGAGCAAGTTTTATAATTTTATTGGCAGCCTATGTTTGGCGGTAGGGAAGGGCATAGACCTGGATATGGCTGCGGCCTAAAAACACTATTTGTTGAGGAGGTTGAGGAGAAATGCAAAAGAAGACTCTCGGGGCTTTGGCTGGGATAATCATTGTTGCCGGCATCATTTATTCTTACAGCACGGCGGGGATCGAGGTGGAGACGGCCGAAGTCATTCGCGGCGAGATCGAATTGGCAGTAGTGGATACGGGTTACGTACAGGCTTCCAACCAGGCGGATATATATGCGACCCAGGGGGGGAGAGTTGCCAGCCTACCGGTCAGTGTAGGACAGAATGTCGCCAAAGACCAGATAATTGCGGTGCTGGACAATAAGGACCTCAGCATGGGCTCAGCCCAACTCCAGGTACAACTGAGCCAGGCTCATGCGGCCGTTAGTGCAGCCGAAGCGGCCTTGACCCAGAGCAATTTGGATCTGGTTCAAACCCAGGCGCAATACGACCGTTCCCGGGAACTATTCGATTCTGGAGCCATCAGCCAGGTTGAATACGATAACGCCCAGGCTCTGCTGGATAAGACCCAGGCTGGTATCGCCGCCCAGGAACAAGGCCTCAAAGCAGCCCGTGAACAGGTCGCCAATTATCAGGGCCTACTGAATAATTCCCGCCAGAAGGAAAGTGAATTACAGATCAAGAGCCCGATATCCGGGGTAGTGATGCAACTGCCGGTGCGGCAGGGTGACGTGGTCATGTACGGTTCCCCGTTAGCCAAGGTGGCCCCCCCGGGTACACTGGAAATCAAGGTGGATATTTTAAGCGATGATCTGGGCCAAATCAAGGTAGGCAACAAAGTGGAAATAACCGCTCCGGTTTTGGAGGGTGAAGTGCTTATCGGGGAGGTAGTCCAAATATATCCCCAGGCCGAAGAGAAACAATCCGCGTTCGGAGTGGTGCAACGCCGGGTGCCGGCCAGAATCAAGCTGGCTGATATCGGCAACCTGAAACCCGGGTATGAGACCATGGTCAGCATCATAACCGGCGGCAAAGAGAATATATTGTTGATTCCAAGAGAAGCGGTCACTACATCCCCTGACGGCAGCAGGCAGGTCATGGTGATAGTCAACGATCGTGCCGTAGTGCGCAAGGTTTCTACCGGATTGTTTGATGCCAGGAGTGTCGAGATAACCGAGGGACTTGAGGCCGGCGATCAGATAGTCCGGGATGGCGGAGTTTCTTTAAAGGCAAATGCGAGAGTGAAGGTCCAAAAAGCATAGACAGGGCACAAAATGATGATTGATATGGCTAAGAAGTATCACGGAACCTATGCTATTCTCTGGGGAAAGGCGATAATATTGGGATGGTAAAGTACGTAAAATTGCGGGGATTGGGGTATAATTTCAGTATAGCCGTGTTAAACAACTACGAAGGAGGGTGATTTTATGGAAAAAGGAAAAATCTTCGTGAGAGAGAGAGTAAGCATTGGTGAGGGTGCCAAAAAGCCTCGATTTGTAGTGGTTGGTGTAGCCGGGACCGATCTGAAGATCTTTGCCAAGCATATTCGCCGGATGGAAATTGAACAGATAGCACAGACCATTGATGCCGACCTGATCATATTGGAAGCTGGCAAAGGTGAAGAGAATATTGAAGACGAAGACTAGAAAGGCGGGCATATAAATGGTCCTTTTCCGGGATAAGGACAGCCAGCGGCTGCATGTCGACAGCAGACTGATGGGCGAGTCTCTGGTCAGCCAGTCCTTTATAGAAAACCTCAAATATGATGTTAAACAATTCCGCTCCTTCCCCGATGTATCAGTAATAAAGATCGGTGGTCAAAGCATTACCGACCTAGGGGCTCGGGGTGTGCTGCCAGTGATCCAAGAGATAGCTGAAAACGCAGGCAAGCATCGGATGATTGTGTCCACCGGCGGAGGCACACGCTCCCGCCATATATACGCGATTGCGATGGAACTGGGGATGCCGGTGGGAATTATCTCCAAACTGGGTCAGAGTGTCTCCGAACAAAATGCGCTGATGATCTCCACATTATTGAATCCCTACGGAGGCATTAAGGTAGGGCACGATGACATTCCCAAACTGGGAGGTTATTTTGCCCAAGGCTGCACCCCGGTTATCCATGGCATGCCGCCCTATGGCTTCTGGGAGCATCCTCCGCAAGAAGGGAGCATACCGCCCAATCGAACCGATGTCGGAGCATTTCTGCTGGCAGAGGTTATCGGTGCCCGCCAATGTGTTTATATTAAAGACGAGGATGGCTTGTACACCGATAATCCCAAAAAGAACCCGGAGGTTGAATTTATTCCCAGGATTGGAGCGGGGGAACTCATCGATATGAACCTGGATGACATAATCGTCGAGAGGCCGGTTCTGGAAATTATGCTAAAGGCCCGCAGTATCCACGAGATTCAGATAATCAACGGATTAAAACCGGGACTCATCACCAGAGCTTTGCAGGGAGAACATGTGGGCACCATAATATTTAAGGATCGATAGCCGGGAAAACACGTACATAGCTGTTTCCGCAATATCAAGCTGTCCGTATGGACAGCTTGATTCTTTTGGGACTTGGCTGAAAGAGCCCGGAGTTCATCCTGGGTAGACTGAGGCGGGAGGAAAAGCTATATTAAAGGTAGGCAGCTATTAACAGCAGGAGGGTTTTCTATGCAGATGGGATGCCGAGCAGGTTATGCTTTAAATCCGGAGTAGGAGAATATTTAAGTGAGCGCCGGGATCGGACCAGAAAGAGAAATAAAGAATATGGCAGCTGTTCTGGAAATGGTCAACGGATTATTCCTGATCTACGATTGGGAGGGAATGCTGAAGTTTGTCAACCAGAAGCTTCAGGGACTGCTGGGCTACACAGCTGAAGATCTCCAGGGGATGAATATCATCGACCTGGTTATCAACCGGCATAAGAGGCGGATTCGAAAAGTCTTACGTTCAGAAATGCCGAAAGGCAAGGAACGAGTTGCGACAATGCCGCTGTTGGACCGGGTAGGCATGGAATTGTTCGTCAAGACCACAACCGCTCCGATATTTTGGCAAGAAAAGGTAGTAGCTGAAGTAGTTCAGATCGAAGACCTTACCGATAGAAAACGGACCGAAGATGAATTACGGGAGTCACAGCGGCTTACAGCTGACATTATCGAATCATTGCCCGATCCCACCTTGGTTATCGATGAGGAGGGCAGGGTCCTGTATTGGAATCGGGAGGCGGTTGAGATGACTGGTTTCCCGGCATCGGCGCTAGTGGGCAAAGGCGATTACGAATATGCCTTGCCATTCCATGGTTTGCGGCGGCCCATCCTCATCGATATGATCATGGATGAGGACCTTCGCTTCACCAACGAATATGTTTATGTCAAACGGGATGGCAATGTACTCTACACAGAGACCAAGACTGGTCTGATCAAGGGTAAACGAAGGATTCTATGGGGCAGGGCAGCCCCCCTCTTCAATACCAGCGGTGATATAGTAGGGGCTATAGAAACGGTTCGGGATATAACCGCTCGTACCGAGTTCGAAGCGGATCTGGTCCAAAGCAATGCCAGATTGGAAGCGATTTTTAGCGGTACCGTAAGGGCCCTGGCGATGATGACGGAAAAACGCGACCAGTATACCGCCGGACATCAGCAGCGGGTGGCTCGTTTGGCTAGTGCCATCGGCAGGGCGATGGGGATGGGAGAGGATTTGGTTGCGGATATCAATATCGCCGCCACCCTCCATGATATCGGCAAACTGTATGTACCGCTGGATATCCTGAGCCAAACCGGGGCATTGACAGAGATAGAGTATCTTTTTATCAAGACCCACCCGGCCGCAGGTTACGATATACTTAAGAGCATCCCCTTCGATGCCCCCATAGCAGATATCGTTCTGCAGCATCATGAGAGGCTGGATGGATCCGGATATCCCCAGGGTTTGAAAGGGGACGAAATACTTATACAGGCGAGAATATTGGCTGTTGCCGACGTAGTAGAAGCCATGGCTTCCCACCGGCCTTACCGGGCTTCGCTGGGTATTGAGAAAGCCCTGGAGGAGATCAAGGGCAATTCCGGCCGGCTTTATGATACGGATGTGGTGGAGGCTTGTGTGAGGATTTTCCAGGACGGCACTTTCAGTTTTGATAGCGAATTATAGGTATTGATATTATGCCCACTTATCACGGACGATTTCTCGATACGGGTGCGGACAGGAGGTTTGTATAATGGCGGCCGAGGGCGGAATCCCGACCGGCGGAGGAGTAAGCGGCGAGATCACCTTGGATGCATGTGCGGAAGTGTTCTCTGCGGTAAACGGAATGTTTTGCGTTTACGACCTGGAAGGACAGATTCTGCATATAAACAAGAAGTTCATAGACTTGCTCAGCTACCCGGAAGAGACATTGTACAAGATGAATATCAGTGGGTTAGCCTTCGAGCGCCAGAGAAGAAGGGTTCGTGAGGTTATCAGGCAGCAGGCCGGGCAAGGCCAGGAACGTGTCTGGGAAATGCCTATACGGGGCGGGGATGGGCGTGAATTCGTAATTATCTGCCGGACCTCGCCTTTTTTCCGGGGGGGCAAAATTGCCGGCGAGATACTGCTGGTAGAAGACATCACCGAGCGCAAGCAGGCGGAAGCGGAGTTACGGGAATCACAGCGGCGCATGGCTGATATCATCCAGTCTTTGCCGGATGCGACGGTGGTTATCGATAAAGGGGGCCGGCTCTTGTACTGGAACCGGGAGATAGTGGATTTGACCGGGTTTCCCGCTTCCAGCATGGTTGGCCGGGACAATTACGAATACGCCATACCGTTCTATGGGGTGCGCCGGCCCATTCTGATCGACATGATTGTTGACGACACCGTCTGCTTCGACAAAGAGTATGTATTTGTTCACCGGGACGGTGACGTTCTTTATACCGAAACCAAAACCGGCCAACTTAAGGGGAAACAGAGAATCTTATGGGGACGGGCGGCCCCCCTGTACAACACCAAAGGAGAAATCGTGGGTGCTATCGAATCGGTCCGTGACATCACCGACCGCAAGCAGGCTGAGGAGGACCTGGTTCGCAGCCATGAAAGGCTGGAGGCAATATTTAGCGGCACGGTCAACGCACTGGCGGTCACCACCGAAAAGCGCGACCCGTATACGGCTGGTCATCAGCAGCGGGTCGCCACATTGGCCTGTGAGATAGCCCGGGAGATGGGAGTCTCCGAAAAAGACATCGATGACATCAGGATCGCTGGCACTTTACACGATATCGGCAAGCTCTATGTCCCTCTGGATATCCTGAGCCAACCGGGGAGACTATCCGAGATCGAGTATCTTTTTATCAAAACTCACCCGGCGGCAGGCTATGATATACTCAAAAGCATCCCCTTTGAAGCCCCCATAGCAGATATCGTCCTGCAGCATCATGAGAGGCTGGATGGGTCCGGATATCCCCGGGGCTTGAAAGGGGACGAAATACTTGTACAGGCGAAAATATTGGCTGTTGCCGACGTAGTCGAGGCTATGGCTGCCCACCGGCCTTATCGAGCGTCGCTGGGAATCGATAAAGCATTGGACGAGATACAGAAGCATGCC
>JAAYJY010000258.1 GCA_012522705.1 Syntrophomonadaceae bacterium
GCTTTAACATATTCCTCGTGATAAAGTTTATTTTGAATAATATAATTGGCCATGCCGCTTAGGAAGGCTATATCCGTTCCGGAGCGCAACGGGCAATACAGGTCGGCAATACCCGAGGTACGGGTATAGCGGGGATCCACATGGATTATCTTGGTGCCCCTGACCCGCCGGCCTTCGGTCAGCCATTTCATCCCGATAGGATGGTTTTCGGCCATGTTGCTGCCCATAATAAGGGCTACGTCAGTATTTTTCAAATCGACCATATGATTGGTCATGGCGCCGCGTCCAAATGCTGGTGACAAACCTGCCACCGTGGCGCTGTGTCAGATACGGGCCTGCGTTTCTAGATATGCCATACCCATGGAGCGGGCCAATTTTGCCCACAGGTAACATTCCTCGTTGTCCATCCCGGATCCTCCAACGGATCCTATCTTCTCGGTGCGGTTTACGATCACTTCACTGCCGTCCGCGATCTTCTCTTTGTGAATGAAACTACTGTCCCGGGTTTCCTTAACCCGGTGGGCAATCTGGTCAACCATCCATTCCCATTCTTTTTCTTCCCACTGGTCGCTCCCTGGAGCACGGTACAGGGGCACCGTCGCCCGCATGGGATTGATTTTTTGTTCCCCGGTTTTTTCGTCGTAAATCTCCCTTAAGTTAAACATGGCCGCACCTTTGGCACAAGCACAACCGCGGTTGATGGGATTATCCGGATCGCCTTCAACACTCAGGAGTTTTACGAAATTGCCAGCCGCATCCCGTTCCGAATAGACCAGCAGGCCGCAGCCGGAAGCGCAGAACGGACAGACAGTTGGTATGCCTTTGATGTTTTTGATACGTAACGTCCGAATGGCTGCCGCTGCTGGTTTCAGATCGAAGCCAAGGTCAGAAACGGCCATGACTGCTGCACTGGCACCGGTTACCTTTAAGAACTGTCTACGGGTAACCTTCATTCTACAAACACTCTCCTTTCCCCCTAAAGATACATCCATTCCACCCATAGTATAGCATCACTGTAGTTTTAGAAACAGATGCTTTTTAGTGAGATTACTGATAAAAATTACTAGTGGTCCCACTAAGAAACGTTTACGGCTATTAAAAGAACCACGGGGGCGCCAACGCCCCTGAACTCCCAAAAATTATCACCTCCACCGGGAGCAAAGATATTTATTGCACCCTACAAACCGAGCCAGGGTTCAAAAATAATGCCTGTCTGGATTGCATGCAATTGTTCATCCGAGGTAAACTTCGACAAACAAAGTTAAATCCCTGCCACTTAATTATAGCAAGGACGGAAAAATAAAAAAACATTATATTTATCATCTCTGCACGTAATGCTATTTGGTTATTGGAGACCCTCCCACATAATGTGACCGGTTTGATCAAGATGATAACCACCCAAGGCTCGCATGCGCTGCTTGAATTCATCACTGTTGATTGCAGTTAGCAGGATATGCAATTGGTGGTCGGTAAAGAGATCGGGAAGGATGCAGAGATCATATCGTTCCGTTGCTACTGGCACAAAGTCAAGGTCCAGGACCCGGGCACTTGCATATATGGCCAGCCCCGTATCGCCGGCATTATTTTTAATTGATGCGGCTACTGCCAAATGAGAGTATTCCTCCCGGTTATAGCCATTGATTTGATTGCTGTCGATGCCATGCTTCTGCAATAGATAGTCCAACAGCAAACGGGTACCGGCTCCTTTTTGTCGATTTATGTAGCGGACCTCTGGTCTAACCAGATCCTCGACTCCATTTATCAGCAAAGGATTACCCTTCTGGACTACCAAGCCTTGGTCGCGCTTGACCAAGTTAACCAGCAGCACCTTCTGCTGACGCAAATACTTTTTGAGGTAACTGGTATTGTAGTCTCCGCTGGTGTAGTCCAACAGGTGGAGTCCGGCACAATGGGTTTCGCCGCGGCTTAGAGAAACAATTCCTCCCATGCTGCCCACGTTGGTGGATATCATCCGGGTGCCGTGGTCCTTCTGCAAGATATCGATCAGCACATCTATGGCCAGATCATGACTGCCCAAACATACCAGCGTATTTTCGATCACCGGCCGGGGGCGATTCAATGCCACCCGGCAGGAGTTTCCGGCCTCCAATCCCTCGTTGCCCCGCGGGATATGAAGCACCCCGTCGGATTTGACCAGCATGGTGGTGACCCCAGCGCCCCTATTCAATGGGTATGCCAAATACTGGTCAGATATTTTGGCCAAGTTTACATTCACATACTCATCTACTCCGGCATGAGATGGTAGCTTGCGCGCCACTTGGCATTGAATGGTTTCCGGAGTCGGCATTTCTCCCCCGGATCGTCTATATAGAATAGGCTGGGCAAACAGGCTGAATATAAGCTGGGCGGAAACCGGATAGCCGGGCACACCTATAACCGGCTTGCGGTGAATGATCCCCAGTATGGCAGGTTTTCCTGGCCGAGTTGCTACCCCGTGGACAATCAGGTGGCCGAGTTCCTGTACGATGGAGGCGGTATAATCCTCCCGCCCAGCTGACGATCCCGAACAAATCACTATCAGGTCTGCCCGGGGTTCCACTTCCTTGACCGCCTGGCGGATCAACTCTTTGTCATCCACGACAATATCATGTCGGAGAGCAACCCCTCCCCATTGCTCACAAAGCGCTGCCAGCATGCGGCTGTTACTTTCCACGATCTCCCCGGGAGGCATGTCGTCGTAGCCATGTTCAACCAATTCGGTGCCGGTCGGAATTATGGCCACCACCGGTCTTTTGATTACCGTTATCCGTTCAACTGAGGCGGTTTTGAAGGAAGCCAATTCATAAGGCCCGATCAAAGTCCGGCTGGGCACTATCATATCCTGTTCGACCATGTCCTCGCCCACGGAACGGACGTGTTGCCAGGGTACCGCCGGCCGGATGATTAGGTACTGGCCGGCGCGCATGTTAACGTCTTCTATCATTACCACTGCGTCATATTCTGGCGGTACATAATCACCGGTATCGACCATCAATGCCTGGTTTTGGTTCAGGCTGACAGGATTAACTTCACTGGCCGCATATGTGGAGACGGCCTTGACCGCAATTCCATCCATGGCCGAGGCCATGTAGTGGGGATGGGACCGGCGGGCATAAACTGGCTGGAACGTTCTTCGTCCCAAGCATTCCATAATGTCCACTTCTTCATGTCTTAGCCTCAGCCACCCGCATTCGGTCAGGTGCCGGGTGAACAATTCCAATGCTTCTTCCAGAGGTTTATTTTCGATGTAAACGTTTCTGCCCAACGGTGGTCCTCCTCACAGATCATTGGCCTGATGATTTGTACGGACAGGCTTGTTTAAGTATAATTGAAAAATACACCAAAAACAAAAAGGAATAGGGGTACCAGCCCATGCCAGAATTTCTTAAAGTGCTGAGGTTTCAAGAGGCCATGGGCCTGCTCCGGGAGCGGGCTCCGCGTCCGGATGTAGAGGTCGTGGACTTGGCCGCAAGCAATCGCCGGATCTTGGCCAATGACATAATGAGTCCCGAGGATATGCCATCTTTCAATCGTTCAACCGTAGATGGCTATGTGGTCAGAGCTGAGGACACCTTCGGCAGCAGCGAATCCCTGCCTGGTATGGTTAATCATATCGGGGCCGTGGAGATGGGTGTGGAGCCCGGATTCGTCATTACTAGCGGGGAATGCGCCTGGATGCCCACCGGAGGGATGCTCCCACAAGGCAGCAATGCGGTAGTGATGGTGGAATACACGGAAAAACTGGGCCCGGATACGGTCCTCCTGTACCGGCCGGTGGCGCCAGGGGAAAACGTGATGCATAAAGGGGAAGATGTGGGCCGGGGAATTCCGGTCTTCAGCCGGGGGAAATGGCTGCAGGCCAAGGACATCGGCCTGCTGGCCTCGTTGGGGGTAAGCACGGTGTCGGTGTTTAAACCCTATCGGGTAGGGGTCTTGTCGACCGGTGATGAGGTGATACCCATTGACCAACCCCCGGCCATGGGGCAAGTGAGAGACGTCAATTCCTACTCCATCGCTGCCGCGGTGGAATCATACGGAGCTGTGCCCCGGCGTTATCCCCTGGTCACGGATGACCGGGAAGCTCTGCAAAAGGCTATGGGCAAGGCGTTGACGGAAAATGACCTGGTCATCCTTTCAGGGGGGAGTTCGGTAGGGGTAGCTGATTATTCATTAGAGATCATGCTTTCCATGCCGGATGCGGAAATGCTCTTCCACGGGATCGCGGTCAAACCCGGCAAGCCTACCATTGGGGTGAGAGCCGGCCGTAAACTGATAGTCGGACTGCCGGGCCATCCTGTCTCAGCTCTAATGGTCTTCTACATATTATGTGCACCAATCATAAGCCCGGTGACCATGAGGTTGGTGACCGGCCGGCTAACCGTAAACATTGCTTCTCAACCGGGGCGTGATGATTTTATACCGGTGCAAATTCAGGACAACGACGGTACCCGGGAGGTGCATCCGCTACTGGGCAAATCAGGATTGATGAGCATCCTGGCCAAGGCGGATGGATTTGTCCATATCGTCTACGAGAAGCAGGGCTTGGAAGCGGGCACCATGGTCGATGTCATTACCTTTTAGGCTTACTTGGCCGCAGGCCCTCCATCTCCAGCCTCGCCCAAGAGGAGGGCCGATTCCTTGGATACTTCTGATCAGATCGGGTCAACTGTCTTGTCTGCAATTAATTATTAATATTGATTGCAGACAACCCTAATAGTATCTCTGTTCTTTCTTTCCTAATTAATGTATTTATAACTTTATTTAAACCTATCTTTCGGGGTGGCTGAGAAAGCGAACCAGCAAGGGTTTGATTGCAGCTCTGGGTTGCACTTTTGTGCAATTCGGGGATTGTTTTACAAGACAACCCCTGAGTTGCCGTTCAGGTCAACTGATGGAATGTCTGATCACCCTGACCGGTCTTTAGGCCGGCTATACCCAAGGCCTCCAGGAAGTGGTCGGAGATACGGGTGAACCCCTGCTCTAATTACTGTTAAATTGTTCTTCTCCAGTTGCGCTCAATAGATTGACCTCCATTGATTGGTTTGCAATAAGCTGTAATGACTCCAATCGAAAAAACTCAGGGCTAATTGTATACAAAATGCACAATCACATTTAAAGTTTAATCCGGACAATGTGTAACCGGCCTTGCGAACATTGGTTCTTGGGACTGGTATCATGGGATGGCCCGGGTCCACAATTGACTGGCTATATCCGATAAAAAAAGCCCCCCATCCTGCGGGGGGGGGGCAATCTTACTCAAGCCGTCGGCGTTTCGATCAACACCGGGCGCTGGCCCGATCGGTCATGATTTTTTCCACCAGAGCCTGTCGGCATGCTTCCACGGCGTCAAAATCCATGGCGGGCACATATAACCCCTCCAATTCATCGTGCAGGACCTTGGCAAATTGGATGTACCTGACGGCTGCCTGAATCCCCGCTCCGAAGCGATCCCGGGTAGTGTACAAGCGGTCGCCGAGGGCATTTATGGCGGAGGAGTCCAGCAACTGGTCGAAATCCAGGATACGCTTATATTGCTTGAGGTTCAGTCTGCGCCCATAATCGACTATATGCCCGCTGACATCAAGGATGGCGGTTTGGCTGGCTGGGATCAGGATAAGGTCCAGGTCGGTTGGGTCGAAGGGTGAGTGAAAAATTTCGGAATAGATGTTGTTAAGGGTGATCATGCTTTCAATATGCCGGAGGAGATCTTTGACTCCCGAGCCAGGACTGCCCTGCACCGCAAAGACCGACCAGGAATTATCAAGAAGGGTTTCCACCCTGGTCACAGCGCCGCCAGGGGTAATGGCGCCGGCAAACAGGTGACGGGGGGGGCGTTCCGATTTGGGGCTGTTCTGGATAAAGTCATCCGTTAATGCCAATATATTGCGGTTCACAATAGGGGGATCGACTGCCGCCCCTATAAAAGAACCCCATTCCCACCAAGCACAGCTGGCTTCCTGTAAACGATTGTAGGCCCGCTGAAATTGCATGCTTATTTGCTGGGTCAGGCTGATAATTTTCGGCTTGCTGGCCATAATAGCGGCTGGATCCCAGAAATCGCCCAGATTGATTATATAATCGACCGCGCCGGGATAGCCGGGATCCACCATATGGGGAGCAGTCCCGTCCAGCAGGCAAACCTTTTGATCGCCGATTACGATCCCATCCAGAGAATCATTGTCCGAGGAACACCAGTGGTATTCGATATCATCGCCGCTTTGGCCCAGATCGGCGGCCACCGACTTCATAAAAGTAGACTTGCCGGTCCCGGGACCGCCCTTGAGGATGATTTTCTGGGGATCATCCGGAGGGACTATTTGGTCGTAAAAGGAATGGAAACCCTGGCAAGTGTTGCCGCCGGGATAGACGCTGCGCGCTTTCATCATTATATCGACCTCCAGTTTATTATGCCCGGTATTTTTGCTTTGACTTATCTATATGTACCGGACGGGCAAATCGGTCAGGAATAATATGGCACGAAAAAAGGCGGATCAAACGTCCGCCTGTTGTGGCACAACCATCACGCAGGCATCATTGTTTGGGCTCAATACTGGCTTGGTCAAGTGCGCATTTCAGCTGTTCCTTGAGCTCATCGATGTATATGCGGTAAAGTCGGGTCTGTTCCGCCTGCTCCTCACTGGTAAGCCCTTCGGTCTTCTTTTTTCTGGCCAATTCATTGATGCGTTGTGTCAGTTCCTCGTCCACCTAAGCCCACCTCCATAACAAATTAGGATACAGTCTTAAACTATTAATGATAGAATTATACAATATTTATAATGCCGGACCAAACTGACCTTGGCATAGCGGGGGATAGGTACGATGGCCAGTATATGGCAGATAAACCAATACGACCGAGAGGCAGCCGATTTGTTGCAGCGGAAATTAGGCGTTTCCCATTTTATCGCCGTTTTAATGGTTTTACGCGGCCTCCGTGATCCCGTCCAGGCCGATTACTATCTCAATGCTGGTTTGGATGGTCTTTCCGACCCCTTGCTTATGGCAGGCATGGCACCTGCGCTAGCCAGGATAGAAAGTGCGGTGCAAAGGCAGGAAAAGATAGTGATATATGGCGACTATGATGTCGACGGGATATGCAGTATCGTCATCCTGTTGGAATGCCTGCAGCAGCTGGGGGGCCTGGTCGATTATTATGTGCCCGACCGCTTTGCGGAGGGGTACGGCATGAACAGTGAAGCCGTCCAGCGGTTGGCTGAACAGGGATGCCGGTTGTTGATCACGGTTGATTGCGGGATAACCTCGGTGAAAGAAGTGGACACCGCGGCCGACCTCGGAATGGATGTGATCATAACCGATCACCACCACCCGCCGGCCATCCTCCCGGCAGCCCTGGCTATAATAAACCCCAAGCTCGGTTGCCCCCAAGCGGCGGCGGATTTGCCTGGAGCCGGAGTAGCCTTGAAGCTTGCTACGGCCTTGGCGGCCAGAGGCAATGCGGAAGGAGGACAGCTGCAGGAATGGCTAGTCCTGGCGGCGCTGGCCGCGGTTGCCGACATGGTACCACTTCAAGATGAAAACCGGGTGATCGTCAAATATGGCTTGCAAGCCATGCCCAGCAGCCAACGAATTGGACTGCGTCAGCTGATCGAGGCCACTGGGCTGGCCGGCCAGCCTATTCAAGCCTGGCAAATTGGATATATTCTGGGTCCGCGTTTGAATGCGGCCGGGCGGATGGATTCGGCCCGGGCCGGCATCGAATTGCTGATGAGCCAGGATGAGGAATTGGCGCAAGAGCAGGCCCGGCGGCTGAACAAGATGAATGAGGAACGGCGGGAGGTGGAAGAGGGCATACTCGGGGAAGCCCTAAACGCCATCGAAGCCCAGCCAGAACTGGAGAAGGAGTCTGTCCTAATGGCAGCTGGGGAAGGTTGGAACATTGGGGTTCTAGGCATCGTGGCCTCGCGGCTGACGGCTCTTTTCCACCGCCCGGCCCTGGTAATATCCTGGGATGGCGAAACCGGCAGAGGCTCGGCTCGCAGTCCGGAAGGATTTGATATCTACGCTGCTCTTGATAGTGTGCGCCATTGCTTGCTGGCCTTCGGCGGGCACAAAATGGCGGCGGGGTTGAGCTTGCAGCGCGACCAGTTGGGATCGCTGCGAAAAGGCCTTCAGGATCACGCCGCCGGCATAGGTTATCGGTGGGAAACGGATAAAAGATATGCGGTCGATCTGGAGCTGGAGGAAGAAGACATCAATGTATCGTTCCTGGAAGAGCTCAAACGGCTTGAGCCATGGGGGCAGGGGAATCCGCCGCCGGTCTTCGTGCTGCGGGGACGAATGATTCAGAGGACCTCCCGGGTGGGGGCCAATGGGGACCATCTGCGTATGGCGATAGGGTCCAACTACCTGGCCGGGATCGCCTTCCATGGTGCGAAGAACCTGGAGGACCGTTTCTCCTGCTGTTCCCAGGACTTATTGTTCGGAATGGATGAGAATCTTTATAAAGTAAAGAAAACGATCCAACTCATGATGAAGGACACCCAATCTTCCTTTCACCCCGATGACCGGTCGTCGGTGGGAAAATTCCGGCGAGGTTTGCTGGGGGGGTTGTCCCGAGCCGCCGCAGAGTTGGCCGAACGCCGCCCGGTGGTGGTGGTCTATCCGACTTACCGCAGCCTGACCAAGCACCACGCGGCCATGCATTATTATTTTAACCCTGGTAAAGTGATATCCATACACGGGCATCTATCACCGGAGGAGCGGAGCCAGAGGCGGGAATTGCTGAATCGGGGAGCACCCGCGGTGTTTTTAATGACCGTCGCCAGCTCCAACCTATTCCTGGAGCAAACTGCCTGGCCTGCCAATTGCCGTTATGTGGCCAGATTATGGTCCTTCGGCCAATCTGGCGGCGGCCATAGCTGGCCGCCCTATATCGAAGTTGAAGACATCCGGCCCAGCAGCGAATATACCATGTGCCGCGTTTCCGCAGATCCCATTGCCGGGGAGCGGGTATTGATATATGCCAATCGCTCCGCCACCATCAAAAAACTGAGAGAAACCTGGCCTGACATCCGCATCGAATCGGGCCTGTCGGAGATGGGACAGAGGATAAGGATCCGCCGCAGTTATTGGTCTGATCCCAAAGGGGCCCTGGTCAGTGATGGCACCCGCACGGTGGTCTGGTCCTTCGCCCACCGGTTTGACAAACTAATCCTGGCCGATTCACCGCTGGGGGGGTATGAAATGTCACTACTGACCGGGGACTGGGAAGAAACCGCCCAAAGCGTGATAGGAGTGACCTTTGGATCGGGTGCTATGGCTATCAACCACCATTTTCTAGACCGACTTTACCCCTCGCTGGATACGGTCAACCAAGTCTGGAGCCACCTGCTCGGCTCTGCGCTCAGGGGAGGCCGGTGTCGAACCGACGAAATCGTTGCCAGGCTGAAGGAGACGTTTGGCATGTCGCGACTGGAAGCAGTCTCCATCCTGCATATATTGGCTGACTTGAACTTGTGTCACCTACAGAAAAGAAGTAGTATTATGGCAATAAACACTGGAAATTCAGGCGATCAGATCAAAAGCCTCTACGGTAGCCCTCATTGGCGGGAAGGGATAGCAGAACGGGCAGCCCTGTCTGATTGGGAGATGAGGCTTAATTCGAGTTTGGAATGGTGACAAGATGGGCCCACAGACGATAATGGACCGGGTAAGAGAATATGATGCCAAGGCGGACCTGGACCTGATAGCCAAAGCCTATAACTATGCGGTTATAGCCCATGGCGAACAGAAACGCAAGTCGGGGGAACCCTACATCATCCACCCAGTGGAGGTAGCTCTGATCCTGACGGAAATAGAGATGGACAGTGCTTCGATCTGTGCTGCCCTTTTGCATGATGTTATCGAAGACACCGACTTTGATTATAAGAACCTGGAACAGGAATTCGGTGAAGAGATAGCCATGCTGGTGGAAGGCGTGACCAAACTAAGCCGCATCAACTTTAAAAACCGGCAGGAAGCCCAGGCCGAGAACCTGCGCAAAATGTTTCTGGCCATGGCCAGGGATATCAGAGTGGTCTTGATAAAATTGGCGGACCGGCTCCACAATATGCGCACCCTGAATTTCCAGCCCGAGCCCAAGCAGAAGCAAGTTGCCCAGGAAACCATGGACATCTTCGCACCCCTGGCTCACCGCCTGGGCGTTTTCAAGTTCAAATGGCAGTTAGAGGATCTGGCGTTCCTTTATCTGCAGCCCGAGATGTATTACGAGGTTGCTCAGCGTATCAAAGCCAAGCGCAAGGAGAGGGAAGATTACGTCAATGCGCTGATCCAGCAGATTAGGAATGGCCTGGAGCAGATCGGGATAGAGGGGGACATCGCCGGACGCCCCAAAAACATCTATAGCATCTATAAAAAGATGCTGAAACAGGATAAACTCATCGACGAGATCTATGACAAGATCGCCATCCGGGTCATCGTGGACTCGGTGCCGGAATGCTACGGGGTACTGGGCATAATCCATACCATGTGGAAGCCCTTGCCCGGAAGGTTCAAGGATTATGTTGCCACACCCAAGCCCAATATGTACCAGTCTTTGCATACCACCTTAATTGGCCAGGGGGGCGAGCCTTTCGAGGTGCAGATCAGGACCTGGGAGATGCATCTGACGGCTGAGTCAGGCATAGCTGCCCACTGGCACTACAAGGAGGGCAGCCCCAGGGATCGGGACAAAAAATTCGATGAGAAACTGGCTTGGCTGCGCCGCATCCTGGAATGGCAGCAGGATATCAATGATGATTCCGAATTTATGGAATCGCTTAAAACAGATCTATTTGAGGATACGGTCTTTATCTTCACTCCCAAAGGCGATGTGATTGAGCTTCCGAAGGGCTCCTGTCCCGTCGATTTCGCCTATCGGGTCCACACCGAGGTGGGTCATAAATGCACCGGGGCCCGCGTTAATGGCCGCATCGTACCGCTCGATTATCAATTGAGCAATGGGGACATCGTGGAGATCATCACATCTAAGAATTCCACCGGACCCACCCGGGGGTGGCTGGATTTTATTAAGACCTCCTCGGCCCGGAGCCGAATCAAGGCCTGGTTCAAGCGCAGCCAGCGTCAGGAGTATATATTAAAAGGACATGAGCATCTGGAAGCGGAACTTAGGAAGCGGCACTTCGATCCCAAGGAATTGCTCAAAGAAGGAAAATTGGCCGAGGTTCTGGAACGCTTCTCTCTCGCCACCTTGGATGACCTGTTTTCCGCGGTCGGTGATGGCAGCCTGACCGCTAATCAGGTTGCCAACCGCATCAAAGAATCATATTTCCCAAATGCCCTGGTAGAGGATATAATTAATAAACCTGCGGTCAAGACGGGGGCAGGCCAGGAACGGGTGACCAGGTCGCTGCGGGTCAAGGGCGTCGATGATATAGTCATAAGACTGGCTCATTGTTGTAATCCGCTACCCGGTGACCAGGTTCTCGGTTATATCACCCGGGGACGGGGGATATCGGTACACCGGTCCGATTGCCCCAACATGCAGAGCTATCTTAATAATGAAGCCAACCGGGTATTGGAAGTCGAATGGGCTTCCGACAAAGGCAATTACCTGGTGGAACTGGAGATTGAAGCCTTTGACCGGGACCGGCTGACTTCGGATGTCATGACTGTGATCGCTGACATGAGGATACCGGTCAATTCAGTATTTTCGCGGGCCACCAAAAATGGGCAGGCGGTGATGAATCTTAAACTGGAGATATTGGACATGGCGCAGCTCAGCGCCGTTAAGCAGAGGGTGCAGAAGGTAAAGGGTATCCGGGATATCCGTAGAGTACTGCCAGGCGACAACCGCGATTAGAAATGGGGCGGCGCCGCCGGGATAATATAAGGAGGTTATGATAAAGTGATTTTGATGGGCATTGAGATCAGCAGCATGGGTGTGAACTGCTACATGGTCGGATGCGAAGAGACCCGCGAGGTTGCGGTCATCGATCCGGGGGGAAATGCCCGGGCCATTATCAATATGCTGAAGGAAAACGACCTCAAAGCGGTTTATATTATCAACACCCATGGACATATCGATCATATCGGTGCCAATAAGGGTGTTAAAGATGCCACCGGGGCCCAAATATTGATCCACGAAGCAGACGCTAAAATGTTGACCAACAGTGCTTCCAATCTCTCCGTCCTGATGGGCTCGGGGGTTACCAGTCCCGCCGCCGACAGATTCATTGAGGAAGGCGACATAATCAAGATCGGCAACACTGTTGAATTAGAGGTGATCCATACCCCCGGCCACAGCCCGGGAGGAGTGTGCCTGAAAACGGGTGACATCATATTTGTGGGCGACACTTTGTTCCAGGGTTCCATCGGCCGTACCGATTTCCCGGGAGGATCGTACAAATCGCTTATCCAAAATATCAAGGAAAAATTGCTCTGTCACGATGATGATGTGGTTGCCTACCCAGGTCACGGGCCAGCTACCACCATCGGTTTTGAGAGACAGCATAATCCCTTTTTATAGAAGGTCATGGCTCGGGAACCCTAACACAGACCAGCTTCTCATCCATCGGAATGAGAAGCTTTTTTTTCGGAGGAGATACAGCTCAAACAAATTCGAAGGCATAGGATACGAGTGACAGCAGCGCCCATGCATCTCTACCATTTAGATAAGCCCGGAACGGCAGGTCAGTATCGGTTTAGGAACAGCGTCGGCCAATACGCCCCGCCCCGCGACTGACCGGTGCTGACATTTATACAACCCCGGGCGGCTGTTCGACACGCAGAAACAGTCGGGTCACCGGTTACCCGCAAAGTTGACAAGCCTTAAGCCTTACACTAGAATTATCCAGAGAAAATACGTAAACGGGGGACTCCTGATGGAAATCAAAGCTCCGCGGGGCACTTATGATATCCTGCCGCCTGAATCCCTCAAGTGGCAATACCTGGAGCAACAACTGTGGGAAATCGCCGCTCATTTCGGTTACCATGAGGTGCGGACCCCTCTTTTTGAGCATACTGAATTGTTCGAACGGGGCGTAGGGGACACCACCGACATCGTAACCAAGGAGATGTATACCTTCAGCGACAAGTCCGACCGCAGCCTGACTTTAAGACCGGAAAACACTGCTTCCTGTGCCCGGGCTTTGATAGAAAACCGCGTTTTTGGGGGCGCCATGCCAGTCAAATGGTATTACACCGGTCCCATGTTTCGCTATGACCACCCTCAGACCGGCCGCTACCGGCAATTTCACCAGTTCGGGGTAGAAGTCTTCGGGAGCAAGAGCCCTTATGTAGATGTCGAAGTTATCATCCTGCTGGTAGAGATAATGCAAAGACTGGAGCTGCCGGATTGGGAACTGCATCTAAATTCGATCGGCTGCCCGGCCTGCCGTGAGACCTACCGGAAAAAGCTCATCAACCATATTGAGCCTTTAAAGGATAGGCTATGCTCGGACTGCCGGTCCCGCTTCGGGAAAAATCCCCTGCGGGTATTGGATTGCAAGGAACCAACCTGCCAGACTGCAGTAGAGGGATTTCCTTATATAATAGACAGCCTCTGCGACGACTGTGCCGCCCACTATGCTGTGGTCAAATCCGCCCTGGATACCATGGGAATCAAATATCTGCAGGATAACAATCTGGTACGGGGCTTGGACTATTACACCAATAC